>JASGGM010000047.1:0-13263 GCA_047605045.1 Acinetobacter sp.
CATATAATCTGATCTGGCAATATGTCCGCGAATATTAATTAAGCTAATTGGCTATCAATAAACTCAACCATACATTGAAATACTTGATCTATACTCAATTCTGAGCTATCTATAATCAAAGCATCTGTTGCTGGTTTCAATGGCGCAACTTCTCGCTCCATATCTCGCTTATCTCTAGCTTCTATATCAGCTAAAATACCGCCTATTTTAGCATCCTGACCTATTGCTTGCAACTGAATTACACGCCGTTCCGCTCTAGATTGTGCCGAAGCTGTTAAATAAATTTTTGCAACGGCCTCAGGAAAGATAACCGTTCCCATATCTCGCCCATCAGCAACAACGCCAGGTTCCTGAGCAAATGCTTTTTGGCGTATGGTTAAAGCGTCTCTTAACTGAGGAATCACTGCAACCTTGGAAGCATACGCTCCAACCACCTCTGTACGAATGGTATGGGTTACATCCTTTCCATCCAGAAAAACACGCATATTATTATCGAAATCTAATTCAAAACGAATATCTAGTTTTTCAGCAACTTCAATACATTGCACTAAATGAGTGTTTATATTATCAAGCAGTTTACGGTTATGAAGAGATAAGCCTAATAATCGATACAATGCCCCTGAATCAAGTAAATGATAACCATAATGCAGTGCAATTTTTTTTGCCAATGTGCCTTTTCCTGAGCCACTTGGTCCATCAATGGTAATAATGTGCGCCGTCATAAAAAATCAATCACTATTGAGTTCAATATTATAAGAAGCCAAGTGTAATGATTAACAAGACTTGTGCAAGAATAATTTTATTGATGGCTTATGATCTTTAATGATTATTTGTTACTTAATTTATTTTCTTTTTCGCTCGACGGTTTTTAAAAAAAGCACTTAACATTTGACTGGCAGATTGCTCAAGACAACCACATTCATAGTCAAAACGATGATTATAGTAACCACTGTCGAGCATTAATTGTCGGGCACTCACTAATGAACCCGACTTAGGCTCCGTTGTAGCAAAGACCACACGCTTGATTCGAGCATGGACCAAGGCCCCAACACACATTGTACAAGGCTCCAACGTAACATATAACGTTGCATCCTCTGGTAATCGGTAGTTTTTAAGCTTCGCACAAGCATCACGTAAAGCTTGTATTTCGGCATGCGCCGTTGGATCATGTGAAAGAATTGGTGCATTGTAACCAACCCCAATTACTTGATTTTGACTCACGATTACAGCCCCTACAGGAATTTCTTCCTGATTTGCTGCATGTTCAGCTTGCTGTAATGCCAAATACATCCATTTTTTATCTTCATCACTCAATAAAGTGCTATTTAGTTCGTTTTCAGACATCAAATACTTCAAATTACATTATATTGCTTAAGGATATCATTCCAGCTTTCGATATTTGTAACTGGTGGATGATTCCCAAATATAGCCTTAAGACTCAATTCTTTATATTGTATCCATTCGGGCGATAAGTCTTTATCAACCAAACGCGCCCGAACGCCCTCAATAAAATCAGGGTGGCGAATTTTCCAAGCCGAAATTTGCCTTTCTAGATTAAATACTTCATTCCAAGAGCGAACTTGACGCCCCCATTGCCATAATAACCATGTCAGAGCTGCTGTAGTAGGAGAACCTTTTTGCAAGTTTTCACTGGCTTGACGTAACCAGTCACTACGTGCATCACTTAAGCCAATGATTGCTTCATAATCATGTTCAAAATGAACACCACGACAAACGCTATGTAAAACATCCAAAGAGTTCTGTAAAGGGCCTGCTCCCACTGGACGATGTAAGCTATTTAAAGTGTCATCAATTGCTCGAAATTCACCAGCTGGATAATGTTCCCAATCAATATTAAGCACTTTATTCAGCACAACATCACGTTGGGTATCACAAATATGTGTTGCCCAACCTATCGCATATGCCCCTGATGAGGTCATGATTGAGCCCGTTAATCCTGTAAACAACCCCACTGCACTGCGATCTGCTAAAAAACGAGTTGCTCCAACATCTGGATATAAACCGATATTAATTTCAGGCATTGCTAATCGCGAGTGTGGCGTGACTAAACGGAATGGTGCTGCCATAAACAGTCCTAACCCACCGCCCATAACGTAACCTTCACCCCAAACAACAATTGGTTTGGCATAATTATGTAACAGCAAGTCTAATTCATATTCTTGTTTAAAGAATTCATCGGCTGTTTCAGCTTCATTTTCAATGACCAATTGACGTAATTTACGTACATCACCACCCGCACAAAATGCTTTAGGGGTCGTCGAATCTAACCAAATCGCTTTCACATTCTCATCATGGTGAAAATCGTGAAAAACTTCAACTAACGCCGTGACAATAGATAAATCTAAAGCATGTAAAGACTTCGGGCGATTTAAGCGTACAATGTACCAACCATTGATTGCTTGCTCTACAATTAGGTCAGGGTGATATTGTTTGATTTTTTGAGTATATGTCATGCGTCCAGCTGCCAGTTAATGGGTTTAATGCCATGTTGGTCCAGATAACTATTGGTTTTTGAGAAGACCTTACATCCAAAAAAACCCCCACGATTTGCTGCCAATGGTGAAGGATGCGCGGCGGTAAGAACTAAATGCTTAGTTCGATCAATTCTCTGTCCTTTACGTTGAGCATACGCACCCCATAAAATAAATACAAGATGTTGCCGTTGCTCATTCAATACATCAATAATATGATCCGTAAATTCTTCCCAACCTTGTCGTTGGTGTGAAGTTGGTTGTCCTGCCTCAACAGTCAATACACTGTTAAGCAATAAGACTCCCTGTTGCGCCCATTGTGATAAATCACCATGCAAAGGGGGTGATACACCTAAGTCCGTTTGTAATTCATGAAAAATATTACGCAAAGATGGCGGTAATGCAATACCTTTTTGTACAGAGAAACTCAACCCATGTGCCTGATTTGGTCCGTGATACGGATCCTGCCCCAAAATTACAACTTTAACGTCAGATAGTGGTGTTATATTTAAAGCATTAAAAATTAAAGAGCTTGGTGGATAAACCACCTTTTCCGCCTTTTTTTCAGACAACAAAAATTGGCGTAAGTGATCCATTTTCTCACCCAGCAAAAAGTCTTGTAAGGCCTGCTTCCATGTTGACTCTAACTGAATTTTATCTAATTTTTGCTGTAAGTGATCTGTTAATGACATGCATGCATCCAAGTAATATCAATAATAATATAAATCAAGTAATATCAATAATATCGTGATGGTTTATGAAATTGATACTTGTAAATCAACTTGTGGGTTTTGAAAGATCAAACCTTGTTTCAATTTTTCATACATCTGCGAATCAGACCATTCCAATTGAATTTGTTCAGAAAATTGAATGCTATTGAGCTCTAATATTCCCATTTGGGCATTTTCAATATCTTCGATGAAACTTTGTGCATAACCAGTATCCGTTTCATGCACAATAACCGAATAGACTTCAACATCACCTTCGCCATTTTGTGTTTCAGTTGACTTCAACACTTGCTGTGCCAGAAAAAAGAAAATTCTTGAGAATTGCTCGGCAGAGGGAGAAACAGGCAAACTCACCCAACGCGCACTAAAATTCTGACAAGCTTGAATATAATCTTGAGCATCTTTATTCCAAAAACAAATGGCATGATCAAAACTATCAAACAATTCTTTAATGACACCCTTGAGTAATCCAAAATCGTAAACCATTTGCCCATGATCTAGCTTCGATGCCTTAAGTAAGAGCTCGACTTTGTAACTATGTCCATGAATAGAGCGTTTACAACGGTCTGATGTACAGTTTCTAACAACATGAGCGTTTTCAAACTTAAATAACTTTCGAATAAGCATGAGGCAAATTTTTCGGGAATCTGGCTAATATTATTTAGAATTATAAATCAAAAGCGACCATTTTCCGAATTTTTTTCACTGTATCCGCATAAGTAGCGTATGATTTTAGTTCATCCATTCGTCAGTAAGGTATCAAAATTCTCACTGGTAATTCTACCAATTTCCTCAGGGGTTTTATCATAAACAGCAGCCAAAGCTTGAGCGACATAAGGAACATATTTAGGCTCATTACTTTTCCCCCGATAAGGCATAGGAGCCAGATACGGGCTATCTGTTTCAATCAGGAGTCGGTCCAACGGAACCGATTTTGCCACATCTCTCAAATCCTGAGCATTTTTAAATGAAACAATGCCTGAGAACGAAATGTAATAGCCACAATCCAAAACTGCTTTGGCCGTTGCTAAATCTTCGGTAAAACAATGCAATATCCCATGGGTAGAATTCTCAGCCCGAATAATATCCAAGGTATCGTCTTTAGCCGATCGTGTATGAACCACAACAGGTTTTTTTAAAATTTTAGATGCTTGAATATGTCTAGCAAAACATGCTTTTTGTTCTTGAACATATTCCGTACTATGATAATAATCCAGCCCCGTTTCACCCAATGCCCAAACCTTAGGTGACTGGGCCAGTTCCACCAAACAATCAACCGATGCCCGTTGCATAACTTTCGGATCCTCACAGGGATGCACACCTACGCTATAACCCACATCATCATACTGGGCAGCAATTTCCGCTAAAGCAATGTGATCATCCAAGTCGACAGAGATTCCCATGAATCTTGTTACACCTGCATCGCGTGCCTGCTGTAATGCCATACTGAGTTGCCCATTGTAAGGCGTTAAATCCAACATCGTTAAATGACAATGCGTATCCGTGTACACGTTTATTCCTCTAAATTGAGATGAGCGATCGAAATCGTTTAGGCCAATTACATTGTATAGTTTTGTTGTTGTGACACTAAACTTCCGGCAAGTAATTTTTCAGCTTCATTACGATAATACCCACCTTTTTCACCGCTTAGTTGGATGGCAAACCCTTGAGGTTTCAATCCTGATTGCTTATGGCTAATCCAGATAATTTTCCCTGTTAACGGAATTTTTTGAGATTGCTCTGGTAAGGTGGCCAGAACAAAAATAGATTGCCCCAAACTGACCTTTTGATTAGAAGCGATGAACAAACCGCCGCCATCTACAAATGGCATATAACATGCTTGCAGCATTGCACGATCCACAATATTGGCATGAACAATTGCACCCATCGTTTCTTGCACTTCAGCACTCCTATTCAACATTCATTAACTGAACAAACAGTTGATCTAAAATCAATTGTGCTTGAACATTTTGTTCTAGCATAATTTTTGATTGTTGCAAGTTATCATAAATCTGAAAAAGGGATTTTAGATCATAATACGCTGCAATCGAGCTTAAACCCAAGTCATTATTTTTAATCGGCTGACCCAGTTTATAAGCAATTAAATCACTTAAAAGATATTCTATAAGTTGCTCAAAATCCGCATAACTTAATTGCTTTGTCCATTTACTAGCGTAATGAATCGGCAATCGTTTTTGTATAACCAAATCTTGCCAATCGACCAAAAACTCATGACGTTTCTGCAACCAATTCTGCTGATTCAGCTTTAACGCTTGTAATGGCATACCATTTGCCAGATTTAACAACAATTGAATATACGACTCATCTACATCAGGCAATCTTTGTTGAACATATTGTGCTGCATCTGGAAAAGAAATACGATCCAAAGCAAAACGTTGTAAACGACTACGAATTGTAGCAGGCAGCTTTAAAAAATGTTCGGTAATAAGAAGTATTAAAACCCGATCACCTGGCTCTTCAAGCGTTTTTAACAAAGCATTTGCTGAAGCAGTATTCAACGCATCGGCAGGTTGAATAAGTACGATTCGCCAACCATCTACAGTTTGTTGTACAAAAGGCAATAGTTCTCGAATTTTTTCAATTTTAATTTGAGCATTGCTCTTTTTATTGTCTTCATCTGTACTGATGTGAACATAGTTAGGATGTGTATCTGATTTTAGCCATTGACAACTTCCACATTGCCCACAAGCCCCTTCTGGATGTCTATTTGCGCATAGAACCCACGCCAAAAAATGTTGCGCAAATGCCTGCTTGCCACATCCAGATTTTCCATACAAAAGCAAGCCATGTCCTATACTTGGGAAACGCGTAGTCAGCATTTCCCAAACTTCTTTTTGCCACGGATAGACAGCTTCAGAGATTACCGCTGTTTCACTTTCTGTTGCATTCATTGAAATACTGAAACATCCATTTCATTTAAACGGTCTAGATCAGCCTGAGTATCGACACCAGGAGGTAAATTTGCCTCTGCAACTGCAATTGCAATTCGATGCCCATTTTCCAGAACACGCAACTGCTCAAGACTTTCAAGTTGTTCTAATTGTCCTTGTGGCCAAGTCACATAATCTTGCAATAACTTCACACGGTATGCATACAAACCAAGATGACGATAAGCAGCTTGATGTAAAACATCCGATTGAAGTTTAGCAGCCTCACGGTCATACGGTATGGTTGCACGACTAAAATACAATGCCTCATTCAGGCTGGATTTGACAACTTTCACAATACTGTCTCGACGAAACTCATCAATATGATGGATAGGCTCACACAAAGTTGACATTGAACAATGAGGTTGATCCACTAAAAGCTGACTAACTTGTAAAACCAATTTCGCAGGCAGTAAAGGTTCATCACCTTGTACATTCACAATAATATCATCAGCAGCCCAACCTTTCAGGCGTGCAACTTCACTTAAACGATCGGTTCCCGATGGATGATCCTGACTCGTAATGACAACATCAATACCTTCGGCTCGACATATTTCTGCAATACGCTCATCATCAGTTGCCACACATAAACCATCAAAACCCTGAACTTTTTTTGCTTGATCAACAACACGCAAAATCATGGCTCGCCCGTGAATTTCCAATAAAGGTTTACCTGGTAACCGTGAACTGGCATAACGTGCTGGGATTACTATATATTTCATCATCATGATCCTAATGGATAGAAACTTTTAGTTGTTGCAGTTGTTGCTGTAAAACAGCATAACAGTCGTCTGATAGCACCGCATCTACAGGCAATACCCAAATATCAGAAGTTAATAGATGGGGATGCTGTGCAATTAAAGATTTTATTTTAACTGCATCTTTTTCAGTAGTAATCAGTGGATGTGTATCATCAAAACTTAAATCATTCAGTGTATATGTATAATGATCAGGAAATTCATGACAAATTTGCCGACTTGCATCAATTCCAAGTTCGATAAGGCTTTGATAAAAGCGCTGAGGAAACCCTATACCGACCACAACATGAAACTTATGATTAAAATCAAACGAATGATGTGTATTATTGTCAGAGTGTAATAAATAAGGTTTTCCTAAACGTAAATGCATAGAGAGCAGCCTATTAGACTGATACGTATGCTCTATCACCGTACATTGTTGCAGCCGAGATTTCGGTTCTCTTAAAAAGCCTTCAGGCAATAGTCTTTCATTTCCCAAGCCACGTTGACTATCGAGTACAACCCATTCAATTTGCCGCTGTAATGCCCAATGTTGTAGACCATCATCACTTAAAATGATATCTACTTGATGATGTTGAAGTAATAATTCTATCGCTTTCTGGCGATCTGCACCGACTGCCATTGGCACTTTGGTTCGTTGAACAATAAGCGTCGGCTCATCACCAACTTGCTGTGGCACACTGTTTTCATCAACTAACGCAGGAAATGGACCTTTCCCGCCATATCCACGACTAATGACAGCAACTTTCACATGATGTTGCTGCAAATATTTCACCAATTGGATAATTAAAGGGGTTTTACCACTTCCGCCTATTGTAATATTTCCAATGACCATGACAGGTACTGGTGCTGTATAAGTTTGTTTAATTCCGCTTTGGTATAATAATTTATTGATCCTAAATACGGCACCATAGACCCAAGAAAGCGGTCTAAGTAATAACAGCCAACCTGCTTTGCGATTCCAAGCATCTTGAATGAATTGTGCCATCGACATTATCAACTATTCCTCAAAATTACGTTGATGAAGTTGATAATATGCTCCCTTTTTCAACAACAACTCCGCATGTCTGCCTTGTTCAACAATGCCACCCTGATCCATAACAACGATGATATCTGCGTTTTCAATGGTCGAAAGTCGATGGGCGATCACGATCGTCGTTCGTTCCTGCATGGCCTGTTCGAATGCGCGTTGGATAAAGTGTTCAGATTCATTATCCAAAGCACTGGTAGCTTCATCGAGAATCAAAATAGGTGCTTTCTTTAAAATAGCACGCGCAATCGCAATTCGTTGTCTTTGCCCACCAGAAAGTGTTAAACCTTGCGCCCCCAACACAGTGTCATAGCCTTGTGGAAGTTGCATAATAAAATCATGTGCATAGGCTGCTTTCGCCGCAGCGATAACATCTTGTTCCGTTGCATCTTGTAGTTGCCCATACGCAATATTTTCACGAACAGTCCGATCAAACAAATAGACTTGCTGATTCACCATAGCCAATTGACGTCTTAAACAATCTAATTCTATGTCTTGTATACGAAGCCCATCTAATAAAATTTCACCAGATGTGAGCTGCTGAAAACGCACCAACATATTGACCAAAGATGTTTTACCAGCACCAGAACGCCCTACCAAAGCAACGGTTTGCCCTGCCTTAACGTCTAGATTAAAGTCCTTAATCGCATGAGAACCATCTTCATAAATTAAATTGACCTGTTTAAACTGAATATCACCTTGTAAATGTGGTTTTAAAGTCCCTTCATTTGGTTCTTCTTCCATATCCAACAAATCGAAAACAGAATAAGCGGCAGCCAAACCACGTTGTAGTTTCTCATTCACTGTCGTCAGATTTTTAATAGGTTTACTCAACATGCCAGCAGCAGTAATAAATGCAACAAATTGTGCTGATGATGTGTCCCCTAAAATTTCAGGTTGTAGGGCAATCCACATAATAATGGCCATCGCGAAAGACATAATCAATTGCACTACAGGCGTATTTAGGACATTGATAACATGAAGTTTTAATCCACGCTTCAAATTCTCACTTGAACGATCAAACAAACGTTGCTGTTCAAATTCTTGTGCACCAAACCCTTTGACTACAGTTTGACCCAATATGGATTCTTGTACTACATGATTGACATCACCCATTGTATCTTGAACTTGAGTAGATAGTCTTCGCATGCGCTTCGCGGCTTTACGAACAACAAAACCAATAATTGGGGCAAAAATAAGAATAACTAAAGTCAAACGCCAGTTTTGATAAAACAAGTAACTCAACAACCCAATAACGATCAAACCTTCCTTAATTAGAATTTGTACCGACTCAGAAGATGCTGCAGTAACCTGTTCAATATTATACAAAATTTTTGAAGTAATATGACCACTAGAGTTTTTCAGGTAGTAATTCGATGGTAAATGCAATAATTTGGCAAATACCTGCTGACGCATACTGAATACTAAATGTCGTGAAATAACAGCTGAATAATAGTCCCCAAGAAAGGATCCGATACCACGAACAAAAATTAAGAGAACAACTAAAAATGGAAATAGTGACGTTTGACTCGTATTTTGATTTTGAATTGCATTAATAATAAATTCAAGTAATTTGGCAATAGAGACCTCAGTACTGGCACTCAATGCAAAACCAATTAACACCAATATCGCATAACCCCAATATGGTTTTAAATAGGTTAATAGACGAAGATAAACTTTAATATCCTGTTTCACTCAATAACCTCATCAGGGCATCTAACTAGAAAACGATGATGTGTATATTTTGGTCTAACATCACAATACATCTGTTCACTCATATTTTAATAAAAAAGAAGTAGAAGATTAATCCTCTACTCTTAATTCAACATTTTATGGCAACTACTCTGCAAGACAAATATTTAAAATACCATCAAGCTCATCCAAGGAATGATAATGAATGACCAACTTTCCCTTACCTTGTTTATTATGGTCAATTTTAACATTGGCATTGAAACGTTCGGTTAACTTTTGGGTCAACTGCTCAAGATCAGGAGAGCTATCGGGCTTATCTTTTTCAGCTTTAGGTGCATTCCATTCACGTACCAATTGCTCAGTCTGACGCACAGATAAGCCTTTATCTACCACAATTTGTGCAACTTCCTGCTGTTCTTTTGCTTTTAATGTCAAAATTGCACGGGCATGCCCCATATCCAAGGCACCATCTTGCATCAACTGTTTAACATATTCAGATAAACTTAAAAGACGCAACAAATTACTAATCGTTGCTCTGGCTTTACCAACAGTGTCAGCAATTTCTTGATGACTTAAACCAAATTCTTCATGAAATCGCTGTAATGCCAATGCTTGATCGATTGGATTCAAGTCTTGACGCTGAATGTTTTCAATCAACGCTAAGGCAATAGCAACCTGATCATTTAAATTACGGACAATCGCGGGTATTTCATGCAAACCAGCCAATTGTGCGGCACGCCAACGACGTTCACCTGCAATAATTTCATAAGGATGGTTTTCATCATCAACAGGTCGAATAACGATCGGCTGCATGACACCATGTTTTTCAATTGATGCTGCAAGCTCTTGTAAATCTTCTTCACGTATAGATCGTCTCGGTTGATAAACACCGCGTTTGAGCAATTTAACATCAATATTTTTTAGTTGCCCTTGATCTTGAGCCTGCTCATCAATCTTCAATTTCTCTTTTTGAATTGATCCTAATAAAGCATCTAAACCACGCCCTTTGGCTAATCCACGTTTCTTAATGGTCATGCTTACGATCCTTTTTTCAACTTGGTCTTTTTCAACATTTCAGCAGCTAAATTCAGATATGCAATTGCTCCTTTTGAGCTTTTCTCAAAATAAATAACAGGCAAGCCATGTGCTGGCGCTTCTGCTAAACGCACATTTCTTGGCACAACCGTATCATACAATTTAGAACCAAAAAATTGCTCTAATTCAGCTGAAACATCTCGGGTTAAAGCATTACGTGCATCATACATCGTGCGTAATACACCAATAATCTCTAATTTAGGGTTTAAAGCCTGTTGAATCCGATCAATGGTTTGCGTTAAATCTGCCAAGCCTTCCAAAGCATAATATTCGCATTGCATTGGAATGATTACACCATCAACTGCGGCCAATGCATTTACTGTAATTAAGCTTAAACTTGGTGCACAATCGACAATAATATAATCAAATGCATTTTGAATTTCTTGCAATGCATTTCGCAAAATATATTCACGTCCATCCTGTTCAGCAATCGCCAGTTCTACGCCGGCCAAATCACGATTTGCACCTAAAACCTTATACCCCACCTCAGATTTAGTAATCGCTGTTTCAATCGCCACCTCAGCAAGTAGAACATCGGTCACTGAATAAATGAGATCATTTTTTTGAATCCCTGAACCCATTGTGGCATTACCCTGCGGATCCATATCGACCAGTAATACACGTTTTTTCAGAACCGCCAACGAAGCAGCCAAATTCACTGCCGTTGTCGTTTTTCCAACCCCACCTTTTTGGTTTGCTATTGCAATAATCTGAGCCATGACACCCTCAATCTTTCATTTTTTTCATTACAATGAGGTGACGCTGCTCATCGAGATGTGGAACATTCAACGGGACAATGTCACTACTGAAATGAGTTTTTAAATCCTCAATTTCATCATGTGGAACTAAACCTTTCATCGCACATATTTGACTATCTTCGTGCATATACGGCTCGGAAGCTTGCACAAAATCAGTTAATGATGCAAAAGCACGACTAGTAATGACATCGAATTGCCCTAACTCCCGTATACTTTCTTCATTTTCCACACGTGTTTGTACAGCAATTACATTACTTAATTTTAAATCAGCAATAAATTGTTTTAGAAACCGAATTTTCTTGCCATTTGAATCGAGCAGTACACATTGGCGATTGGGTTGACACAACGCAATAATCATACCTGGCATTCCACCACCTGTACCGATATCAAGCAATCGACCTTGTGGTAAATAATCAATAACACTCAAGCTATCTAGTAGATGTTTAATCAACATCTCTTTAGGGTCTCGAATCGCCGTAAGATTATACGCCTTGTTCCACAGCACCAACGCATCTTGATATTTCAACAATAGTTGCAACACATCATCATTCAGATTCAGACCAAGCGCCTGACTCCCTTGCTGTAATTGCTGATAAAATTGATGCTGCATGCCAATGCTCTTCCATTAAAATTAAGTGAAGTATACTGATTTATAAATTCAATCATAGGGTACGCTGATTAGCGAATACACATTTAAACAAACTTAGTTTGTTGAATTTGCTCGTCTAACTGTTTTAATCGTTCAGGTGTACCCACATCAACCCACTGACCTGTCAGTTTCGACGCTCCGATTCGACCTTCTAGCATCGCTTGCTTCAACAGCGGAGCAAGTGGGCGTTTTCCATCATCTAAGCCAGCAAACATTTCAGGCGTATACAGCCCAATACCACTATACGTCAGGGCCTCTCCCTCTTGATGCTGTTCAAAAGTATAAGCACGCGAATTTGCATAGGTAAAATCACCTTTCGGATGTTGTGAGGGATTATCAACCAACATTAAATGTGCCAGATTTTCTCCTAAACGAATATCCAGCAACCGATGAAAGTCTGTATTTGTCCAAACATCCCCATTCACCAAAATGAATGGATCATTGCCTAAAAATGGTAATGCCCGAATAATTCCACCTGCCGTCTCCAAACCCTCACCTTCATTAGACCAATGAATTTGAACACCATATTTCGACCCATCACCTAATTCATCCCAAAGTCTTTCCGCCAGCCATGCGGTATTAATGACGATCTCAGTGACACCAATAGCACGTAATTTATCTATATGCCATACAATAAGTGGTTTACCCCCTACAACCAATAATGGTTTTGGCGTATGAAGTGTAAGTGGCCGCATTCGATTTCCCAAACCTGCTGCCAAAATCATGGCCTTCATGCGACCACCTCATAATGTCCATATTTTGTTTCAAACGCAGGCAAAACTCTATTTTGCATAAATTCAGAAAAACCCTGTAACTCTTGATATGGCTTTGCTTCCTGTAACACATACCACATGACACGAGGTAAATCTTTTAAATACCCTGTTTTGCCATCGCGTTCAAACAGGCGCACAAATATGCCTAAAATTTTGATGTGTCGCTGTAATGCCATATAGTCAGCATCTTGTTGGAATTTTTCAAAATCACGTGAAATACGGGCATGTTCGGGCAACAATTCATAAAATTGTTTAAACCATTGTTGCACTTGTAGCGACGGCCATTGCACATAAGCATCTCGTACAATGGAAATCAAATCATATGTATCTGCACCAATAA
>JASGGM010000048.1:0-13229 GCA_047605045.1 Acinetobacter sp.
GTGAGGTCGATGTTTTGCCATAAATCCATTAAATGCTTTTGCATTTTTTGACGCGTATGCGGATCAAGTGCCCCAAAAGGTTCATCCATCAATAACAATTTGGGTTCATTGACCAAAGCGCGGGCAATGGCAACGCGTTGTTTCATGCCGCCTGAAAGTTCATGTGGATATTGATGTTCATATTTATCTAAGCCAATGATATGAATCCATTCCCGTGCCATTTCTTCTGCGCGGGTTTGACTTAATCCTTTCATCAGTGGACCAAACATCACATTTTCTTTTACCGTTTTCCACGGAAAGAGCGTGTAGCCCTGAAACACCATGCCACGTTCGGCACTTGCACCTTGAATAGCCTGACCATCAACCAGCACTTCACCGCTATGAAAATCATCTAAGCCAGCGACAATTCGGCTCAGTGTAGATTTTCCACAACCTGATGGCCCAATGACACAAATAAATTCACGCTTGTGTACTTTTAGATCAATTTGATTCAAAACTGTGCGTTGTGATTTGCCATGTTGAAATATCTGAGTCAATGCTTTGGTTTCGAGCATGACAGGGCGAGCATAGATACTGTTAAAATATGCCTGTGCATCAAAATGATTTGTATCGAAGCCAGCATCTTGATTTGCAGTAAATTCATTATTGCTCATGGTTATGCTCCTTTTTTCCATTTAAACAAATGCTCGCCCAGTTTCATCAAAACCAGATCACATACCAAACCAATCACACCAAGAATTAAAATGGCAGCATAGACATTATCGAAGTGTTGATAACGCGCTTGTTGAGTGATAAACCATGTAATCCCTGACGTTGCTCCGATGAGTTCCGATACAATCAAGTATGTCCATGCCCAGCCCAATAACACGCGTTGGTCACGGTAGATATCAGGCAATGCAGCGGGAATAACGACATGCAATAAACTTTTTAAACGTCCTGTCCCAAGGGTATAACCCGCTTCAATTAACCCCCGATCGACCATTCGTGTGGTATTGGCAATAATCAGAATTTGTTGAAACAATGTACCAATCACAATAATGGCTATTTTCGGTGCGTCATTAATTCCTAAAATCGCAACAACCAATGCACCGAAAGCAGGCGCAGGCAAATAACGAAAAAATTCGACAAAGGGTTCAGTTAATCGGGAAATAACCTTTGAAAATCCACATAAAATTCCCAATGGCACACCAATGAGCGATGAAATAAAAAATGCCCAGAACACGATTTTAATGCTGTGCCATAAACTTTGATGTAACCAAGGGGAATCTTCTTGCTGTGGTGGCGTTGTAAAAGAGGTGACCAATGCCTTCGCCACTTCATGGGGGGCAGGCAAATAAATGGGGTTGACCAAGGTACCTTGTGGCGGGGCTTGGTGATGATTTACTGCATTTTGTGCTTCTTGAAAAAAGAGTGATTTATCAACACGATTGCCGACCTGAAAGTAAGACACACTTCCTGCATCTGTTATTTGTACTTGAGGGTGCCAAAGGAATGGCAAGTAACTCACACAACTCCAGATCAGAATGGGCAAGAGGAATGAACCTATTCCTAGACTCAGTTTCCACCTTTTGGTTTGCGCCATTCCTGATTTTAAGCCTTTGGCGCGTTGCTTTGGCAACGTCAAAAAACTTTCCAGACGTTTCTTTGATAGGCCTGAATTTGACATTGGCAGCCATCCTCTTTGGTATTACTAATATTTTAATTCGTAATACTATTAAGCAAGATTGATGCCATATTATTTTTTCTGAAATGAAAAGTGAAAAATAAGATTATGGGTTAAATATGGAAGTTTTCTTAACAAAAAATTAACACTAGTCTTCATAAAATATAAATGAGATTACTTCTCCTTACTATTTATTTTATAGGCTTGACATGGCAACAACACAAAAAGTCGTTTTTAGCACGATGAAAACCAGACAACCACTTTTGTTGTGGTCTGCGAGAAATTCGCATGTTGTATTCGGATTGATGAGTTTGATTCTTGCTGCCCAATCTACGCATGCAGCTGAAGAGACTGAAAATGATAAAGTAGCAGTGCTCCCGACAATTCAGGTCAGCGCACAGAAAAATGAAGCGACAGAAAAAACCAAATCCTATACGGTTTCTGAAACGAATGCGTCAACAGGTTTAGCTTTAAGTTTAAAAGAAACGCCTCAGTCGGTGACCGTCGTTACACGCCAGCAGCTCGATGATAAAGCCGCGCAAACAATCGATGATGTACTTGGCCAAACCACAGGGATTACCTATACACAACAAGATAATGGTGGTCGTACTACATATCGGGCACGTGGCTATGCAATTAGTAATTACAAAGCTGATGGCCTGTCTATTGTTGGTGGATCTGGTTTTAGTGGGGCAGGTAATTCTATTAATTTAGATTTATATGATCATGTCAGTATTGTGCGTGGTGCCAATGGCTTACTGGGGGGTACAGGCGACCCTTCTGCAACCATTGATTTAGTACGTAAACGTCCGACGAAAGATTTTACTGGCAGTCTCACACTTCGCGGTGGGAGTTGGGATAAACGTAATATCGTTGGAGATATTAATGTCCCTTTAACGGCCGATGGACGTATTCGTTCACGTTTAGTGGTCAGTGCTGAAGATTCTGATAGCTTCCGTGATAAAGAAAATACCAAACGTCAGGGGGTGTTGGCCAGCATAGAAATGGATGCGACCGACAGTACAACGCTCGGTGTGGGTTTCCAATATGAAAACAATGAAATGCATGGTACAACATGGGGAACCAATGTTCCGATTTGGTTTGCCGATGGAACGCGTACTAACTTTGGCCGTAGCTATAACCCAGTAACTGACTGGAGCAAATCACAGCGTGAAGGAAAAACGTTCTTCACTTCTTTAGACAGCCAATTTGACAATGGCTGGAAGCTTTCAACACGATACGCACATACTGAACGTGAAGATGTAAGCAATATTGGTCTTCTGAAAGTGAATAATGGCAGTGGTGGGACGTACACCGTATGGAATGCAGATGGTACAGGGGCTTATCTCAATGCATTTCATAATGAAAGCAGCAGTGAAAATAATGCGTTAGACATTGCACTTTCGGGTAAGTTCAATCTGTTTGGGCGTGAACACGATTTAATGTTTGGCCTAAATGGTTCAGATTTAGAGTCAACAGGGTATGGCGTAAATTGTTCTGTTACCAATGTGTCGAATGGCGTCATCAATACCGCATCGGGAAGTTCAGGTTGCCAAATTCGTAAAGACACTACGGGTGTGAACTGGAACACGTGGAGTGGCAGTGAATTTACGCCGTTAGTGGCAACTCGTACAGGTGCGACCAGCGTCACACATACCACACTTTATGGCGGTTATGCGGCTGCACGTTTTCGTCTGACAGATGACCTGTCACTCATTACAGGTGTTCGTCGCAGTAATTATAAAGTGTATACCCATGCATATGACGCTTCAGGCAAACTAACAGCACAATCGGGTTACAACACGGCGCAGGCTTGGACACCTTACTATGGCTTAGTGTATAACCTCACGCCAACTTATTCATTTTATGCCAGCTATACCGACGTATTCACACCACAAACTCAAAAAAATAGAGCAGGTGATGTTTTAGATCCGATTGTGGGGCAAAGTTATGAAGCAGGGGTTAAAGGTGCATGGTTTGATGACCGCTTAAATGCATCGGTTGCGACCTTTAAAACCAAACAGAAAAACAATGCCACCGCAGATGGCTTATACACGGTAGAAGGCAGTGGCGATCAAGCTTACTTTGAAGGTGCAGGCATACAAACTCAAGGGTTTGAAACAGAAATTTCAGGTGCCATCACACCACAATGGAATGTCTATGCAGGCTATACCTACCTGGATGTCGATGATAAAAGCTCAACTGACCGTCCAGACCCACGTCATCTCTTTCGCTTGAATACCACCTATGATGTATCACGTTTCGTCAATGGCTTAACCATTGGTGGCGGGATGTCTTGGCAAAGTTATACCGTCAACACACCGAATCCAGGCCGACCTTTAGGCGATGGCACCTATGATGCAACACCATTAAAAGTGAAGGGCCATGCATTATTTGATGTGATGGCGCGTTATAAATTGAATGATCATTTCTCGGCAAGTCTTAATGTAAGCAACTTGTTCGATAAAACTTATTATCGTCAATTTGGTTTCTATGATGGTTTAATTTATGGTGAACCACGTCGTATTACATTGACCTTACAAACACGCTTTTAAGTCAAAACTTTGATGCATATTTAAGTCAAAATTTTGATACGTATTTCAATATCAGGATGGAAGTTACGGCTTCCATCCTTTTTTTCAGGGGCTATTGAATTTATGTTTTATCGAGCGGCGTGGTGATAATTGTAAAGTTGGTGCCTTCATCTGGCGTTGAAGAGAAAAGAATGTGCCAATTCAAATACTCACAAATTCGACTGACCAATGACAGTCCTAAGCCCAAATGGTGGGCATTGCCCAGATTGGTTCCTGTAAATGCATCAAAAAGCTGTGGATGAATTTCTGCCGAAATGCCTAAACCATCATCACAAACACTAAAGCCATTTTGTTGCAAGATAATACGGATGGTGCTGTTTTGACCTGCATATTCAATGGCATTGCCAATTAAATTTGACAAAATCGTGTGGCAGAAATCGGCAGGGTACAGGGTATCGATCCCATTGCTTTCCAATTTTAGAACCACCTGATGGCGATGCGCGAAGGGCTGATTTTCATCAATCACGCTGTGGGCAATATGTTGAATGGACTGCTCGGAAAATTGCGGAATGGTGGCCGAGTTGTGTCGTGCAAGTGCCAAATAAACCTGTAAGCGTTGCAAAATTTGTTGTGCCGATTGCTGAATTTGATGAATGCGTTGCTGATTCTTTTCAGCGAAGCTTTGCTGAGCCAGCAACAATTCACAACTGCTTAAAATCACCATCAATGGGGTACGTAACTCATGACTGACATCTGCGGTAAATAATCGTTCCCGTTGCAGAGCATGATTAAGTTTGTCATACACTTCGTCGAAAGCCCGAGCCAACTGACCAATTTCATGTTCACCATAGCTATCAGACAGCTGGTTCTTGCTGAATGGCGACAGTTTTAAACGAATGTTTTTTTCTAAGGTTTCAATGGGATGAATTACAAAATGTAAGCTAATCCAGACCAAAATGAGACTGAGCAATAGACTGCCCAAAATAATAAATAAACTGAGCCAAAAGGTATGTAAACGCGACGATTCAAACATGGTGTAGTCGCGTAATAGGATATAACGCTGATCGGGATAATCTACAATCATGACATGCCAGATCAGATGATCCTGCTGAACTTTATGAAAGCCTGGTGCACGATAACGTACCCAATCTGGAAAAGTGGCAGAGTTCTTTTCAGCATGAAAAAAACGATTCACTCGGCCAACGTCTTCTCCATTCAGATATTGTTTACGAATGCGGTCTATGGCCAAACCCATATCAATACTTTGTAGTCGTTTCTCATTGTGTTGTGACAAAGCCAAAAATGCAGTACTGACGATGGCACTAAATATCAATGTCACAATAAAAAACAGCAGAATAATACGCTTCTTTAATTTGTTTGGGAGCAAGGCGCGCTTTTGCATAACAGGAAAACTTAAGGGCAAAGTTTAAAGCCCACGCTATGAATCGTGTGCAATAACGGTTTATCGAAGGGTTTATCGACAATCTGCCGAATTTGATGAATATGTGTTCTTAAACTGTCGCTATTGGGTGGCGAGTCGCGCCATAAGTATTCTTCTAATTTCTGCCGAGTGACCACATTCGGGCTAGCAAGCATTAATATTTCTAGCAACATGAGTGGAATAGGGGGAAGCTTTAATTCTTTGTTTTGGCGGATGACCTGATAGCTTTGTCGATTCAGCTGTAAATCGCCGACGGTTAGAATATTTTGCCCATTTAAGTTATAACAACGATTCCACAATGCCTGAATACGTGCGTGTAACTCCGCAAGTGCAAAGGGTTTAATTAGATAATCATCGGCGCCCATCGAGAACCCGTGTAATCGATCATCCAGTTGATCTCTCGCCGTGATCATAATGATGGGCTGTCGCGGATTGATCGATTTTAGGGTTTGGCAAATCTGGAAACCATTGACTCTGGGTAAATTAATATCGAGCAAAATCAAATCATAATGATTGTTTTCGGTTAATGCTAAGCCTTGTTGGCCATCACTGGCAAGATCAACTATATTGCCCTGAATTTCTAAATATTCGGCCATGTTATTTAAAATATCGAGGTCATCTTCAATGATAAGAATATTCATTCGGTTATTCGATAGTTAAAAGGCGAATCATTATAATAACGTAAACTATGCTTTTTGAGAGAAACTGAATCAGAAAAAATCAATAATCATCATTTTTTAAATCCAGAAGATGTGCTGTTCAGCGCTATAATGTGTGGATAAATGTATTCGGTAGAGCATCTTAAGTTGAACACCATTACTGTTGCAGCAGCAATTATTTTAAATGATCAACATCAAACTTTATTGGCACGAAAGCGAGGCTCATCTTTTTTTATGCAAGTGGGTGGAAAACTTGAAGCGCATGAGCAACCAGAGCAAAGCCTATTACGAGAGATTAAAGAGGAAATTGGCGTCGATGCAACAATTCTAAAAGATATGGGATTGATTGAAACTGTTGCAGCGAATGAAGCCAATACGCTGTTGCGTGCTCATGTTTATTATGTGCAATTGTTAGGTGAGCCAAAAGCGGATGCAGAATTAGCAGAAATTCGATGGGTAAATGTACAACTTTCAGAGGCTTTGACACTTGCACCATTAACGCGTGAATTTATTTTTCCCATGATTCAACAGCAGTTAATTGAATAGGGGGGCTTAAACAGATTGTGGTGTTAAACCACACCAACGCTTAAATGCACGACGAAAATTGGTGCTGTCATGAATCATTAAATACTGCGCGATTTGTTCTGTTTTAAAGCCATGAACCCGATACAGCATCATCGCTGTGTGCAAACGTGCTTGATCGACTTGGGCTTGGAAATGGGTATCATGTTTTTTGAGCCGCCGCTTGAATGTGGCAGGGCTCATGTGAAAATATTCCGCAGTGCTTTCCAGTTGAATAGGGGTTTGAATATTTTGCATCAGAAAATCGTAGAGATCGTTCAAAAAACTATGCTTTAAGTCATTGTAGTGTAAGTCATGTTGCGCCTGCATTTGGCTAATGGTCGATAACGTGAGCGCATGTTGTGGAAGTACCATGTCTAAATAGGCTTCAGGTAAACACATGCAATTCATTGCGCGTTCAAAGCTTAAATCACTGCCTAAATGTGCCCAATACTGCTCTAAATAATCGGGTTCGGCATAATTAAATTCATATCGCCAAGGCAGTTTTTGCACAAATAAATGTCGGGTAAGGGTTTGAATCGCACTCATGCAGACTTCAATAAGAAGTTGATTTTTCTGACTGTTTTCGTCGAGCCAATATAGGTAGAGCGTATCGGGACTGACCACCATTTTGGGGTTTAACCATGGACTAACCAGCGCTGAAAATTCAATATAGCTGTTCAAGGCTTGTCTTAAGGTTTTGGCGTATAAAATGGCTTTGATGGCAGCATTAAAAGGCGTAATTAAACTACGTTCACCAAATAAAAAACCAATCTCAGGTTGTTGAAATGCATGTTGTGCATTGCGCAGTACCCAGTGAAATTGCAACGGAGAGATCAATTTATTCCCCGATAAAATATCTTCTAAAAATAAACCACTACCACGTAATAAAGTGTGATGATCGACATTATGACTGGTCGCCAGATCGACCAAAATTGACAATTGATGATGTGCGGGAATAAAAACGCGATCACATTCATAGCTCATGTTGAACCTCGACATGGCGCTGAAATTTCTGTTGTTGTAATTGCTGATTCAATTGTTTTAACACCTGTTGCGCATTGTCATGATTGACTTGGATGCAGGTGGTTCTGGCACATAATGGGATTTGAAACGCGTGTTGATGGTGATAGTAAGCACAATGTTGAACACTGTGGCGTAGTTGAATGGCCATTTGTGTTGCAGTCGGCAGCGTTGTATTGGGCAGTAAAATGACAAAACGATCCCCAGCTAGGCGACACAACAAATCTTGTGGGCGAATATTTAAGCTGAGTAATTGTGAAATGTATTGTAAGATTTCAGTACCTTCTTTAAATCCATGTTTCTGATTAATCTGGTGAAAATCTTGCATATCTAGCAAGATGACGATTGTGGGTTCAGCTTGATGCTGTTGAATCATCAAGTCCAGTTGCTGCTTAAAATAATTTGCATCTGCCAGTGGTGTTAATGCATCGAATAACCGATGATCGCGAAAAATACGTTCGCGTTTTTGCATTTGTTTGGTAATGGCCAATTGTTCTTGATGCCAGTAAAAAATGCCCATGGTGACTAGACCCAGACCAATGGGAAATGGCACGGATTCTAGCCATGCATCCCAGACCATATCTTTGGGAATACGAATAAACTCATCAAGCGTATCCATCCACATATGAAAAAAAGTAAAACTCAACCCGTAAAATAAATAGGTCGTTATACGACCATTTGGGCGACTTTTAATCACTAAAAATAGCCAAATAGCAATAAAAACCGCTGAACCACCTTCACCTAAAATATCAACCCATTGCCATTGTTCAAATGGTTTAGGGTCGCCAAGACAGATAAAAAGTGTCAAACCAATTAAACAACAGACCACCAATAGCAATAAGGGAATTTTAAAGCTCAGTAAATACTTCTGCATCACATTACATCGTTGTATTCATCTGAATGAGTCAAGCAAATTTTTATGACATTTTGATGGCAAAGTAGACAGTCAAAACAGCTCATATGAGTAATACGCTTCGGCTTGAATTCGATATCTTGCTGTGGATGATGATGGAAATATTCATTATTCCGCTCTGTTTAACAGCGATTTAAGCGGTCAAATGAGCTCAATCATGATGAAATTCAAGCCATACACTGCCCCAAAAGCCATAAAAAATCTGATTCAAAAAAATCTGTCATATCACATTCATTTTTAGTTCTTATTGTGCATGGCAATAGATTTACAAATTGGCGGTGGGGAATTCTATGCAACAGATTTATGGTCAAAAACAAAGTAATGTTCGCTTCAAATTCAGTCTTTTGATGCTATCGATGAGCGCAGTCTCAGTCACATTTGCAGCAGAGGATCAGGCAACAAATGTGGGTGTGATTACTGTGGTTGGTACGGGGCAAGCTGCCAGTGTAGATGCGGCATTGCGTGAGCAACAGGCTTCCGATTCCGTGAGTAGTGTCGTGCATGCCGACGGTATTGGGCAATTACCCGATGATAATGCGGCTGAAGCATTGCAACGTCTGCCAGGTGTTTCCGTCGAGCGCGATCAGGGAGAAGGTCGTTTTGTGACTGTACGTGGTTTGGGGGCCGATCTTAATACCGTCACCATCAATGGGACATTGGTGCCTGCACCTGAAAGTGACCGCCGTGGTGTTGCTCTGGATGTTTTGCCGTCTGAACTGGTGCAGTCTTTGTCGGTTGTGAAAACGCTAACGCCCGATATGGATGCCAATTCACTGGGTGCAACAGTACAAGTCAATAGCTTATCGGCTTTTGATCATAAAGGCTTGTTTACTACAGGAAGTATAGAAGGCAGTTACGATGCTAAACGTGAGAAGTACAGCCCAAAAGTGTCGGGTGCAATAAGTAACCGTTTTAGCATTGGCAGTGGGGAAGATAACTTTGGTGTGGCTGCTGCGCTGAGTTATCAAAACCGTAAATTTGGTTCAGATAATGTTGAAAGTGAATGGGAAAACAGTAAATTAACCAGTACGGAAATGCGCCAATACGACATTGAACGTGAACGAATTGGGGCAGGTTTAAATTTCGACTTCCGTACCGACTCGGGTCAATATTATTTAAAAACGTTATATAGCCGTTTTAAAGATACCGAAGCAAGAAACGCTTTAGCGGTCGAATTTGATGATGGTCTGGCGATTGGCGAAACAGGCACCAGCACAGCTTCACGCGAATTAAAAGCACGAACAGAAACACAAGAAATTCAGTCCTATGTTTTCGGTGGAAAACAGCAGTTTGGAACATGGCTGGCGGAAGGGCAGATTGGCTACAGCGTCGCTTCGGAAGATAACCCCAATTACTATAACATGACCTATGAAAGTAACAATGAAGTCAGTGGGTTAAGTTATAGCAGTACCAGAGTTCCTGTCATTTCTGGTGGCAGTGATTTATACGATGCCTCTAACTACACACTCAGTAAAGTGAAGTGGACAAAGGAATCGACCAAAGACACTGAAAAAAATGCCAAGCTCGACTTAAGTCGTGATTACAATCTTGGTGCGTATTTTGCGACATTTAAATTTGGTGGAAAAATTAGCCAGCGTGAAAAAACCAATGATACCGACATTTATAATGCAACACTTTCCAATACGGCTCTCGTTTCCGCAGGCGCCGATGATTTTGAATTGGCAAATTTTGGCCCACTTATTAACAAAGATGCAGGCTTAGCCAGTGTAACGGGGTGGAGTCAGAGTATTGCCGACTCTACCGTAGGGGACTATAAATCCAACGAAAATATTCGGGCCATCTATGCCATGAATACGATAGATATCGACAAATTACGCATTATTGCAGGCTTGCGTTATGAAGATACCGAATTTAAAACCAATGGCTATCAATATGATGGTTCAGCAGTCAGTGCAACATCAGCAAAAAATAATTATGACCATTGGTTACCTGGCTTGCACTTACGTTATAAAGTAAATGATGCCACCATATTACGTGCTGCCTATACCAAAACGGTTGTACGTCCAATCTTTGCCCAATCTTCGGCGGGTGTGCTCATTGATGGCGATGAAGCTGAGTTTGGTAATCCTGATTTAAAACCGCTTGAATCAAATAATTTAGATGTCAGTGCAGAATATTATTTTGGTAAAGCCAGTGTCGTGTCTGCCAATCTATTTTATAAAGACATCAAAAACTTTATTTATAGCACCGATTTAGCAGGTACAGGTGCATGGAAAGACTATGACACGGCAACCACTTATGAAAATGGCAAGAAGGCCAAAGTCTATGGCGTTGAATTGGCATATTCACAAAAGTTTGAGTATTTACCAGCACCATGGAATGGCGTATTGGTTGGGTTGAATGCAACATTTAGCCATTCCGATGCAGAAATAACGGGGGCAAAAGATGGTATTAGTCTGAGTCGTAAAATCCGTTTACCGAGCCAATCGAATGCTGTAGGCAATGCCATGCTGGGTTGGGAAAATGAACGCTTTGGCTTCCGATTCTCGGCAAATTATAAATCGCCATATTTACTTGAAGTTGCAGGCAGTATTGATGAACCGCAAAATGATAAGTATGTCGATCAACAAGTATTTGTCGACTTTAGTAGCCATTGGAATGTGACTAAGAATTTACAAGTTAAATTCGATATCGCCAATCTTAATAATGAAAAATATTATGTGTATTCAGGACGTAAAGCACAGAATGCGCAATATGAAGAATATGGTCCGACCTTTAAATTGGGGTTAACGTGGACGAATTTCTAAACTCGGTTATCTAACACAATTTCACTTTTATACTGCTTTTATGAAGATGGACTACCTTTCTAAAACCATCATTCTCTCTCATAAAAGCAGTCTTTTTATATGATGCTTGAAAAGCACAGCTCGCGAGAAAAAGTATGTACAAGTTACCATTGAATGCTGTCATTATTGCTGTTCCACTCATTGTGGCGATGTCTTCCACCTTGACCAAAGCCAACACCGTACCAGTACAAGCGAATACGATTTTAAATGCACAGCCTTTACAACCGCAATCTAAGCTTAAAGTTGAAGCAGGCAAGTGGCTACACTTTTCAGCATGGCCACATGCCAAATTCATTCAAAGTAGCAAAACACAAGGCCTACAAATCCTCGATCAACATAATCGCGTGCTTTCAAACTATGCGGGCCAATTTACAGCATTTGACTACCGTGCCAACACACAAAATTTAGTGCTCGCTGCGATAGATTCACAACGCCAACAGGTGGCTGTATTTGGATTTGACCAAAAAATAATTCAGTGGCAAAACCCCATTTATATTCCAAAGCGTAATTTTAAAGTTGAAAGCCTGTGTATGTATCAAGATGACCAAAACAATAGCTATGCTTTTCTCAATGGCGAATCAGGTTTTGGCGAACAATGGCTGATTGCACAAAACTTTAAAGCATTACAACAACCCCGATTAATGCGCGGTCTGAGCTTGCCACCGAAAAGTCAATTCTGCCAAGTGAATGACCTGACCGCACAGCTGATTGTGAATGAAGAACATGTTGGTTTATGGGCCTATTCAGCAAACCCTGAAACGGCATTGACTAGACAAGTCATTGATTTGGTTAAGCCTTATGGTGCAATTCAGGGTAATCCCGCAGGAATAGGTACATTAGGGTCTCAACTTGTGCTTATTGATGCCGAAAAGTCGATTTTACATCGCTATGAATATCATCATAACAAGTGGCAACCTTTGACCACGATGCCGATAACGGCATTGAAAGATGTGGAGAGCATTGATCTGAATGTGCAAGCGAATCAACGGCAAATTCTGATGACGGATGATGGTCAGCTTAAAACGATACAAATGACTTGGGCAGAGCGACAACCGATCATGGTTAAAAAAATACCATTTGTCACTGCCGATGAACAAACAGATGTGGTGCCACATACGGGTGATGCTGCGGATGATCCTGCCATATGGTACAACGAAAAATTACATGAAAAATCACGTATTCTTGGGACAGATAAACAAGGTGGGTTGCAGGTTACGAATCTGAGCGGTAAAACGCTACAATATTTGCCTGTCGGTCGACTCAATAATGTCGATGTCCGTCATGGTTTTCAGTGGGGTAAACAAGTCATCGATTTAGCAATTGCAACCAATCGAGATCATAATAGCTTACATGTTTTTGCAGTACAGCCAGACACTGGCGTTGTATCGGAACTCGGGGAAATTAAAACCAACCTGACTGATATTTACGGACTGTGCATGTATAAAGACCAACAAGGAAAAATTTATGCGATTCCCAATGATAAAAATGGCACTTTTGTGCAATATGAAATACAAGGAAAAAATCAGCAATTAACGGCGAGGGAAGTTCAGCGGTTTGCAGTCAAAACACAGCCTGAAGGTTGTGTGGTAGACGATGCAAGTGGCAGAATCTTTTTAGGTGAAGAAGAT
>JASGGM010000049.1:0-13169 GCA_047605045.1 Acinetobacter sp.
GCCGCAGTACGCACAATTACACTGCCGGGTAAGCTGTGTTTTTGCTGGATTGTTTCAATTAAACCACGCAAACGATCTCGTTCTTCATCCGATTCAATGCGCTGAGATACCCCGATATGATGGCCATAAGGCATGAGCACCAAATATCGAGAAGGTATCGATAAATCTGTACTTAAGCGTGCGCCTTTTGTTCCAAGCATGTCTTTCATGACTTGTACTGTCAGAATTTGACCGGGTTGCAGTAAATCAAACACATTTGGGGTCGGTTGCGTCCGTGGCCACACCATATCATTGATATGTAGAAAAGCGGTACGAGATAAACCAATATCGACAAAAGCAGCTTGCATTCCAGGAAGGACGCGCACAACTTTTGCCTTGTAAATATTACCGACCAAGCCACGTTTTACCGTTCGCTCAACAAATAATTCGTTTACTGTGCCATTTTCAATTAATGCAACACGACACTCCATCGGTGTGACATTAATCAACAATTCATCTGACATAACCAACTCAATATATTATAAGAATTTTTGTGAAGCGATTAATTTAGTACCTTAAACGCTTTTAAAATTAAGGCTGTTTCGTGTAGTGGCAATCCAACCACATTACTATAGCTTCCCTGAATCTTTGGAATAAACTGTGCTGCAATGCCCTGAATAGCATAAGCACCTGCTTTTCCCTGTGGCTCACCTGTTGCCCAATAACGTTCCATATCTTGTAAAGAAAGCGTCTGAAATTCCACACAGGTTGTCACGACCTCACAGTGTAACTGCGCACGATTGGCAACACATACTCCAGTAAGAACATCATGACAACGTCCAGATAATCGATGCCAAATATCAAATGCATGTGCTTTTGACGCTGGCTTTCCGATAATTTCACCCTCCACAGCAATCGTCGTATCTGCTGCAATTACGGTGCAATCTGGGAAATGGTGCAATACGGCCTCAGCTTTGGCAATTGCCAAACGATATACATATTGCTGCGCCTGTTCAAGCTCAATTACCGATTCATCGATATTAGGACTATAAACTTCGAACGGTAAAGCGAGCTGTTGTAATAGCGCTCTACGGCGTGGTGAACTCGACGCTAAAATTAATTTCGCCATTTTCTTAGACTATAATACAACAGCGGCCAAAGTAAAATACTGCTGAGTAATGGCGGCCAACGACGCATGATTGGATAGTTTTCCCCAGCCAAGACCTGACTAACCCACAAATACAAAGCATAGGCAATAATAGCCAAGATAGTAATGACCCAAATATTCATGAACGTTAAAATTCGACGCTCACGTATAAAGTAACGCGAAATAAATGTAATTAAAACAAATATTAATGCATTCTTTCCTAATGATGCATCTAATAATAGATCGGTAAATACACCAACACCGAAAGCAAACCAGACCCCACACCAAGTCGGTTGGCATAAAACCCAGAACAGCATGACCATCAATAAAATGAATGGACGCCAAGCTGAAATATCATAAGACAAGGGATAAATCGTAAATACTGAAGCAATTAAAATCGAGATCACGATCCAAATTAAAGGATCTTTGGGCTTTTCAGGCCGATAACTAGCGATCGACATAAGGTTGCTCCTTCGCTAGAGAATCGGAAAATAACACCACCACATAATGTCCACCAGCCAATTGTGCCGTTGGAGCAACCTCAATTTTGGCAAATTCACCTGAATTATGGCGTTGGATGTTGGCCACAGTTCCCACCAAGTATCCCGATGGAAAATGTTCCCCTAACCCTGAACTATAAATTTTATCACCTACAACAATATCGGCACTGGTCGGTACATACTGCATTTGCAATTTTCCTGAATCGCCTGTACCCGATATAATGGCTCGCATTCCTGTGCGTTCCACCCGAACTGACAATGAGCTTTCTTTATCGGCTAAAAGCAATACACGTGCACTATGTGGGTAAACATTAATGATTTGCCCCATAATACCTTTATCATCCAGTACAGTTTGGCCTTCATATAAATGATCAGCCTGACCACGATTAATGACAATGATATGTCGTAATGGATCTGCATCTGTACCAATCACTTCTGCAATTTCCATACGCCCATCAATAATTAATGGTGTATTGAGCAACCCACGCAGACGGGTATTCTCTGCAGAAAGTTCAGAAAGTTTTTGCAAACGAACTTGCGCCTGCAATAATTCAGCGCGCATCGCTGTATTCTCACGGCGTAATTGTTCTTCAGATTTTGTTTGCTGGCTTAGCCATTCTCTCGACATTACAGGATAACTGGCAACAGCATATATGGGATTATATGCTGCTGACAGTACATCTCGTGCAGGTTGAACTACATGTGGCATACGCCAATCGAAAAATAAAACGACCAAACATGTAATCACTGCAATAATAAATGAGCGAAAAGATGGCGGTTGTCGTGAAAAAATATTCGGTTGCACCACGCCTTTTCCTATCTCAGCCTTATTCTTACTCAGGCTTATTGAATAATTCTAAAGTTAATTATCCAACAAAAAGCATGTCATGGTTTGGGTTGTCAAAGAATTCTAAAACTTTTCCACCACCACGAGTCACACAAGTTAATGGGTCTTCAGCAACCACGACTGGCAGACCCGTTTCTTGCGCCAATAGTTTGTCCAGATTACGTAACAATGCGCCACCGCCCGTTAACACAATTCCACGCTCTGCAATATCAGATGAAAGCTCTGGTGGTGTTTGTTCGAGGGCAGATTTTACAGCACTGACAATGCTTTGTAGTGGATCGGCAATGGCTTGCATCACTTCGTCGGATGTTACGATAATTGAACGCGGCACACCTTCTGCAAGGTTACGACCACGAACTTCAATTTCGAGTTTTTCACCATCAGCCACAGCCATGCCAACTTCTTTTTTAATCAGTTCAGCAGTCGTTTCACCAATCACACAACCATGTGCTTTGCGCACGTAATTGATGATTTGCTCATCAAATACATCACCACCAATACGTAGCGAGTCGGCATAAACACAGCCTTGCAAAGAAATAATGGCAATTTCAGTGGTACCACCACCAACATCGACCACCATTGAACCACAAGCTTGTTCAACGGGTAAACCTGCACCAATTGCAGCAGCCATTGGTTCTTCAATTAAACGGACATCACGAGCGCCAGCATTATACACTGCTTCACGAATCGCACGGCGTTCAACCAGCGTTGATTTACATGGCACACACACCACAACACGTGGTGCTGGCGGGAATAAACGTTTTTCATGTACCTTACCAATAAATTGGTTCAGCATGGTTTCAGTCACTTCAAAATCGGCAATCACACCATCTTTCATCGGGCGAATAGCAGAGATATTGGCAGGGGTACGACCTAACATTTGTTTTGCATCGAGGCCTACAGCGGCAACAATTTTATGTGATCCGCTATGACGAATCGCTACAACAGTCGGTTCGTTCAATATAATGCCCCGACCTGGTGCATAAATGAGTGTATTAGCAGTACCTAAATCAATTGCAAGGTCTGGCGAAAACAAGCCAATTAGTCGTTTTAGAATCACGGGTCGTACTCAGTTTTTACAAATGGGGAGGCAAGGCGCAACTTTAACTAAATGTGATGCGTTGAACAAGTCAATCGCTTATCATATAGCACGATATTTTGAATTTTTTTTGATACTGACCATAGGTGATGTTATGTCTACACCAGATGCGCAGCATTCAGACCTTAATGCTGAAACCGTATCACAAATTGCAAACCTTGCGCGTTTATCGCTCAATGATACGCAATCTACAGAATACGCACAAAGCCTAAATAAAATTTTAGGCATGATGGAAACACTGAAAGCCATTGATACGACTGGGGTTGAGCCACTAAAAAGCCCTTTTGATCATCCACAACCTTTACGTGAAGATGTGGTGTCTGAAAAAAATCAACGTGAATTGTACCAGTCTGTTGCACCAGCAACACAGGATGGCTTGTACCTCGTGCCACGAGTAATTGAATAAACGGCTTTTTGTTGTTTTTTGTAAATATAACGCTTACAGAATTTTATTATGACTGATTTACATCGCTTAACAATTCGTGAACTTTCGGAAGGCTTGGCAAAGGCTAAATTCTCATCACGCGAATTGACCGAACATTATTTAAAACGTATCAATAAAATTGATACACAAGTAAAAAGCTATGTCACGGTAACCCCTGAACAAGCCCTTGCCGAAGCCGATGCTGCCGATGCTGCCATCCATGCTGGTCAGGCAACCGCTTTGACAGGTATTCCTTTGGCACATAAAGATATTTTTTGTACTCAGGGGATTAAAACCACAGCGGGCTCTAAAATGCTCGACAACTTCATTTCACCTTACGATGCAACAGTAGTCGCCAAAGGCAAAGCAGCAGGCTTAGTCACGTTAGGTAAAGTGAACATGGATGAGTTTGCCATGGGTTCAACCTCTGAGAGTTCATACTATGGCGCCACTAAAAACCCATGGAATTTAGCGCATGTTCCAGGTGGTTCATCGGGTGGTTCAGCTGCCGTTGTCGCAGCCGATCTAGCACCTTTTGCAACAGGTACAGACACAGGCGGTTCAATTCGTCAGCCTGCTTCATTCTGTGGTTTAACAGGGCTTAAACCAACTTATGGACGTGTTTCACGTTTTGGTATCATTGCCTTTGCTTCATCACTCGACCAAGCAGGTCCAATGGCACGTTCTGCTGAAGATTGTGCTTATTTGATGAATGTTATTTCGGGTCATGATGCAAAAGATTCTACTTCAGTCAATAAAGAAGTAGATGATTATGTGGCAAATCTTAACAGTACCGCCGTGAAAGGTTTACGCATTGGTATTCCAAAGCAATATTTTAATGTTGCAGGACTCGATGCCGAAGTAAAAGCGCGTGTTGAAGAATCACTCAAAAAACTGCAAGAACTTGGTGCAACGCTGGTTGAAATTGACCTAAATATGGTTGAAAGCTATGTCCCGACCTACTACCTGATTGCTCCTGCCGAAGCCTCTTCCAATTTATCTCGATATGATGGGGTACGTTACGGCTATCGTTGTGAAAATCCTGTCGATTTAATGGATTTATACAAACGCTCACGTTCAGAAGGTTTTGGTGCAGAAGTACAACGCCGTATTCTGATTGGTACCTATGCGCTTTCCGCAGGTTATTACGATGCCTATTACGTGAAAGCCCAAAAAGTTCGCCGCCTAATCCAGCAAGACTTCTTAAAAGCATTTGAACAAGTTGATGTGATTGCAGCACCGTCTGCCCCAACAACAGCTTATAAAATTGGTGCAGATTTAAGCCCAGTAGAACTGTATTTAGGCGACATTTACACCCTTGCAGTGAACTTGGCAGGTCTTCCAGCAATCAATGCTCCTGTTGGTTTTGACCAGAATCAGTTACCTGTTGGCTTACAATTGATTGGTAACTATTGGTCTGAATCACAGCTGTTATCGATTGTGCATCAATACCAACAACATACCAACTTCCATACACAACGTGCGGCAATTGCTGAGGAGAATGTATAATGGCTGAAGCGCAAAAGTCCTCTCAAACACAATTAAAACTCGTTGATGGTTGGGAAGTGGTGATTGGAATTGAAATTCACACCCAATTGGCTACCCAATCGAAAATTTTCTCAGGTTCATCGACTGAGTTTGGTCAAAACCCAAATACACAAGCCAGTCTGGTCGATTTAGCAATGCCAGGTGTATTGCCTGTGCTGAACAAAGCAGTGGTCGATTTAGCCATTCGTTTTGGTTTGGGTATCGATGCTTACATCGACCAAGCCTCAGTATTTGCGCGTAAAAACTACTTCTATCCAGACTCTCCAAAGGGCTATCAAATTAGCCAGATGGATAACCCAATTGTCGGTTTAGGTCATATTGATATTCAACTGGAAGACGGAACGACCAAACGTATTGGTGTGACACGTGCCCATCTTGAAGAAGATGCAGGTAAATCTATTCATGATCAGTTTGATGGTTTATCTGGTATCGACCTGAACCGTGCAGGAACGCCGCTACTGGAAATTGTGTCTGAACCTGATATGCGTTCTGTAGAAGAAGCTGTGGCGTACATCAAAGCCATTCACACCCTTGTGCGCTGGTTGGGTATTTCCGACGGTAACATGGCGGAAGGCTCTTTCCGTGCCGACTGTAACGTGTCGCTTCGTCGTCCGGGTCAACCGTTTGGTACACGTTGTGAATTGAAAAACCTCAACTCCTTCCGTTTTATCGAACAAGCCATTAATGTCGAAATTGAACGCCAAATGGAAATTTTGGAATGGGGCGGCACCATTGACCAAGAGACCCGTTTGTTCGATCCAAACAAAATGGAAACCCGTTCCATGCGCTCGAAGGAAGAAGCCAACGATTACCGCTACTTCCCCGACCCAGACTTACTGCCTGTCATTATTGAAGATACACAAATTGAAGCGGCTCGTGCTGCATTGCCTGAGCTACCTGCGGCACGTCGTGCCCGCTTCATTGCAGACTTTGGCGTGACTGAATACGACGCACATGTACTTACATTGTCTCGTGAAATGGCTGATTTCTATGAAGCTGTTGTCGCTGCGGCAGGTGGTGCGACTCACGGTAAAATCGCTGCCAACTGGGTTATGGGCGAATTCTCAGGCGCATTGAACAAAGCAGGCCTAGATTTAGATAAATCGCCAATTTCAGCTCAACAATTGGGCGGTATGATTGCACGTATTATCGACAACACCATTAGCGGTAAAATTGCAAAACAAGTGTTTGGCTTTATGTGGGAATCGGAAGGTCAATCTGCCGATGACATCATTGCAGAAAAAGGCTTGAAACAAGAAACCGATACGGGTGCAATTGAAGCGATTATCAAAGATGTATTGGCAGCCAATGAAAAAATGGTTGAAGAATACAAATCTGGTAAAGAAAAAGCCTTTAATGGTCTGGTTGGTCAAGTCATGAAAGCGTCTAAAGGGAAAGCAAACCCTGCGCAAGTCAACGAACTTATGAAGAAGTTGCTTGGTTCAATCTAATATTTTTACTGGTTCATAAAGGACCATTAAAACAAAAAATAAAGCGAGATCTTTCTCGCTTTATTTTTAAAATTATTCAAATACTTAGATACTACTGTGGATCTGGAAAATGGAGCGTTTTTCCAGCAGTTTCCCGATTTAAATGCAAGAATGTTAAATGACGTTCATATTTGTCCAAGACATCATTAATGACCTGCTCTTTGTTATAGCCCATCAAATCATTGCCCTGACTACCTTCAAGTAAAAAAGTCTCTAGGCGATAATAAAAACTTTTACCGATTTTACTGCGCTTACTAAACTCAGGCGTTTTATAACGTTGTGGCCAAATCTGATAAATAAAGTTTTGTTCATTTTCTAAATCAATCGTTAAATCGAGATGATATAAACCATTATCTTCATCCTCTAACAATTGTTTATTTAAATTCACTCGAATACCTTTACTCTCAAGTTCAGAAACAACAGCCTGTAATGCAGGCTGACACACTTGATCGAGCATATTTAAAGTTGCTTTACTACCAGGATGATGCATTACACGCGTCAGTCTTTGTTTCCAATTCAGAATATCAACATTTCCGACCACGGGTGCCGCATTCAGCGAACTACTCTGATCTCGAAAATCTTCCAATCTTAATGACTTGAATAATCCTGCCATCACAAACAACATCACAAAACTAAAAGGTAAGCCCATAATGACTGTGGCTTTTTGTAGTGAAGTAACACCATCCGTCATTAACATTGCCATGGTCAGTAATGCAATGGTAATCGACCAGAATACTCTAACCCAGTTTGGAGCATCACTATTGACATCATTTAACCGATAGGTAAAGTTACCCAGCACAATTGCACCTGAATCGGCAGAAGTGACATAGAACAACAACCCTGTCACAAAGGCGACAATGGCTGTAAAAGAGAACCACGGATAAAACGACAATAACTTATAAAAACCAAGTTCTGGTTTGGCCAAAATTTCCTGAGCAAATTGAACATTGCCATGAATCACTTGATGCAAGGCACTGTTGCCCATTACCGACAACCATGCCAATGTGAAAATAAATGGAACAATGAGCGTTCCCGTAACAAACTGACGAATGGTACGCCCTTTGGAAATTCGTGCTAAAAATAAGCCCACAAATGGTGACCAAGCCACCCACCATGCCCAGAAAAACAGCGTCCAGTCTTTAATCCACTGCGATGCTTGCGGGTTTTGGTCCTGATTATAGGCAAAAGTGTCTAAGGTCATGCCAGGAAAACGGCTAATATAATCTCCCAGATTCAGCATTAAAGCATTCAGTAAAAAGCGTGTATCGCCCATGCACAAAATAAAAAGCACCAAGCCAATGGCGAAATAGACATTCATTTCAGATAAAAATTTAACGCCTTTATCGACACCTGTGGTTGCTGAAATTATGGTAATGACAACCGCCAAAATCACTAACCCAAGTTGAACGCCAAGACCTTCAGGTAAACCAAATAGCGTGGTCAATCCATAGTTGAGCTGCACAACACCAATACCACAGGTTGTTGCAATCCCAAAAATTGTACCCAAGACGGCTGCAATATCAACAAAATGTCCAATCCAGCCATTTACCTTTTCCCCAAAGATTGGATACAGTGCAGAACGAATGGTCAGTGGCAAATTGTAACGATAGGCAAAATAGCCCAATGCAATCCCAATTAAGGCATACATACACCAGCCTGTTAAACCATAGTGAAAGATGGTCCAGACAATGGCTTGTCTTGCGGCCTCCATATTCTGCCCTTCACCCACTGGTGGTTGCATATATTGAGTAATGGGTTCCGCAACAGAGAAAAACATTAAATCGATACCAATGCCCGCAGCAAATAACATGGCTGACCAACTGAGCAGACTAAATTCTGGTTTAGAATGTTTTGGTCCTAGCTTGATATCGCCATACCGAGAGCAAGCGAGAAACAAAACAAAAACAATGTATAAGGTAGCTGCAGCAAAATAATACCAACCAAAGGTGGCACTGACCCACTCCAATACCACATCAAGCGCAGTAGACGCAGCTTGGTTGTAAAGAATAGTCAGAATCGAAAAAGCCAGCACAAGTCCAGCTGAAAGGTAAAACACGGTTTTATTTAAACGGTCTGGCGTTGGCACAGCCGCGGTTTTACCTGAGGAATTCGCTTGAGTCATACAATCCTCTTTGTTATCAAAAAGATGAAAAATTAAATGTGTATGTGCCGTCTCAAGTCGTCATCAGTGGATACATCAACGCAGCGATGTATCCTCAAAAATATTAAAATTCAATCAAGTGATGGCGGATCTACCTCGTTTTTTGCCTGAGGTGGAACGGACAAATGCACTTGATAAGACGGCACCAGTGGGTTGGCAATCGGGTCCTGTTTAACTGCCTTTGCAAGTCCAAACATGTAAAATAACAAGATGACTGAAAATGGTAGACCACATAACACCACTGCACTTTGCATGGCATTAAAACTACCTGCAAGTAACAACCCCATGCTCACAATAGTGACCACAATTGACCAAAAAACTCTTAGCCATATTGGCGAGTCTTCATCGTTCGTACCTCCTTGTGTTGAAAGATTTGAAATCATGAGCGTTCCTGAACTGACAGGACTCAAGAACAAAATAAAACAAATAATGACCACTATAAATGCCACATAGGGATGTAGTGGTAAATACGACAAGAACTGGAAAAACGATAGAGCCTGATCATTGAGTGCCAACTGACCAAAATCATGTTGCCCCTCTAAAATGAGTTTGATGGCCGAGTTTCCAAAAATCGATAACCATGCCAAGGTAAATCCCAATGGAATAAGACACACGCCCAATACAACTTCACGGATTTTACGACCTTTAGAAATTCGGGCAATAAATAAACCTACGAAAGGTGCCCACGCAATCCACCAGCCCCAATAAAACACAGTCCAACTCGCCAACCATGATTTGGCATGATCATTGTAAATGTACAAATCGAAACTTTTTTGTACAAATTGACTGAGATAATCACCCGTATTTTGAACTAAACCATTCAAAAGATGGTTGGTTGGACCAGTAAAGAATACAAATAATAAAAACAAACACAACAAACGCATATTAATCTTCGACAGCCATGCCAAGCCTCTTTCGATGTTAACCACCGTGGTCATGGTGGCTACAATCATCATAATGACAATTAAAATCATTAGGTTAAAAGAATTATTTGTGACAGATGGAAATAGAAAATGAATACCAGACAACAAAACCAATGCCCCAATCCCTAAATTGGTCACAAGCGAAATAATGGTCGCCAAAATCCCAAAACCATCGACACAATGTCCGACCAGCCCATGAATTTTTTCACCAAAAAGAGGATAGAGTGCTGAACGCAAGGCCAGAGGGAAATTCAGGCGAAAACCAAAGTATCCCAATGTAATACCAACCAGAGCATACAATGCCCAGCCGTGTACGCCCCAATGCAAGAAGGTGTAGACCATCGCATCTCGGGCTGCTTCAACAGTACCACCCTGCCCCTCTGGTGGTCGAAGAAAATGATCGACGGGTTCTGCAACACCGTAATATAACAGTGCAATCCCAATTCCTGACGAGAACAACATGGCTGTCCATGATAAATAACTGAATTCGGGTTGATCTTCATCTTGCCCCAATGGAATATTGCCAACTTTGGAAATTGCCAACCACAATACAAATCCCAAACACAGCACAATCACCAGCACATAGTACCAACCCAATAGGTTGTTGACTTCTTGTTGTGCCCATAGCAGTACCTGTTGGCTGAGCTCTGGCAGTAATACAAAAATTAAGCCAAATACACTAATGCTGATAGCAGAACTCCAAAATACAAATGGATTCAGCCGAACTTTTCCACCTTGCGCATTGCCACGCTTGAACATGATCTCACTCCTTCGTTATTTTAGATGTACTTTCTCCCTTATCTTCTCGATAAGTCATCATAGTGTTGGCTAAAGCGCTTTTTTATTCGCCAATGGCTAAATTTACAGATATCCAATCATCTATAAATCGATCTATTTCCAGAAATACAGCTAAATAAAAACTTTTCTCATTCTAATCCTTATTGATTGAACGTTCAATCAATTTGTGTATAATCCTATCCAGTACTGTTTTAAATCATGCTGAAATGGAATAATGGTGTTTCTTTATGTCCCAATGTAATGAGTGTCAGTATGAATCGCCGTAGAGTCCTTCCAGAACATATTCGCCGTGAACAAATTGTGAATGCAGCGTTTGAGGTGATTTACCAAGAAGGTTTGACCCAGACCACCATTGCTAAAATTGCCAAACAAGCAAATTTATCGACGGGAATCGTGAGTCATTATTTTGGCGATAAACAAGGACTCATTTTCGCCTGTATGCGTGAAATGCTGAACACTTTGCGTCGTAAAACAGCGCAATACCGATGTGCTGCCGATACAACACCGCAGGCACAAATTGTTGCCATTATCGATTCCAACTTCGATGCGACACAAATTACACAACAGGCGATGCGTTTATGGCTAGAGTTCTGGTCTGCCAGTATGCATATGCCTGAGCTACAACGTATGCAACGGATTAATGATCAGCGTTTGTACTCAAATTTACATCACCATTTCTTACAACTTATTTCAAAAGAACAGGCAAGTATTGCAGCAAGAGGCATGGCGGCATTGATTGATGGTCTTTGGCTCAGAGGGAGTCTAATTAGCCATCATCCCGATGCCTTCAATACCGAACAGGCGCGCCAGATTGCTTATGACTATTTAGCTATGCACATCAATTTGCACACAAGCAGATTGCAGGAGGAAAAAAGTGAGTCAGTTACCCATCCATCAATTGTACATTCACGGTGAATATGTTGATGCAACCAGTGGCAAAACGTTTGACAGCATTAACCCTGCCAATGGCGAGATCATTGCACAAGTTCAAGTTGCATCAAAACAGGATATCGATACAGCAGTAAGTAGCGCTCAACAAGGTCAAAAAGTATGGGCAGCCATGACCGCCATAGAACGTTCTCGTATTTTGCGCCGTGCAGTTGATATTTTACGTGAACGCAATGATGAACTGGCAAAATTGGAAACTCTGGATACTGGTAAAGCCTACTCAGAAACCTCCACAGTCGACATCGTGACAGGTGCGGATGTTCTGGAATATTACGCAGGACTTGCCACCGCCATTCAGGGTGAGCAACTGCCGCTACGTGAAAGTAGCTTCTTCTATACACGCCGTGAACCTTTAGGTGTAGTTGCGGGTATTGGCGCATGGAATTATCCAATTCAAATTGCTTTGTGGAAATCGGCGCCTGCCCTTGCCGCAGGCAATGCCATGATTTTTAAACCCAGCGAGACTACACCGTTAACCGCATTAAAACTTGCAGAAATTTATACTGAAGCAGGTGTACCGAATGGTGTGTTTAACGTGGTACAAGGCGCAGGTCGTGATATTGGTGATTTACTCACGGCGCATCCATTCATTGAAAAAATTTCATTCACTGGTGGTGTCGAAACAGGCAAGAAAGTCATGGCAAGTGCCGCAGGTTCTACCCTGAAGGAAGTCACCATGGAGCTGGGCGGAAAATCCCCACTCATTGTTTGTGATGATGCTGATTTAAATCGTGCAGCGGATATTGCCGTCATGGCAAACTTCTTCAGTTCTGGGCAAGTCTGCACCAATGGTACACGTGTCTTCGTTCCTTCTTCACGTTTAGCAGAGTTTGAACAAGCCGTGGTTGAACGAGTACAACGGATTCGCATTGGCGACCCAATGGTTGAAAGCACCAATTTTGGCCCTTTAACCAGTTTTCCACATATGGAAAAAGTATTGTCTCTCATCGAATCTGGTAAAACCGAAGGCGCAAAACTGCTTATTGGCGGTGGCCGTGCTACCGAAGGTGATTTAGCCAAGGGCGCTTATGTTTTACCAACAGTGTTTAGTCACTGTCGTGATGACATGACCATTGTTCAGCAGGAAATTTTTGGTCCTGTGATGAGTATTCTGTCTTATGACACTGAACAAGAAGTGATTGAACGCGCCAATGCCACAACCTTCGGTTTGGCTGCAGGTGTCGTTAGTCAGGACATCAGTAAAGCCCATCGTATTATTCATCAAATTGAAGCAGGGATCTGCTGGATCAACACATGGGGTGAATCCCCTGCCGAAATGCCTGTCGGTGGTTATAAACAATCGGG
>JASGGM010000050.1:0-13014 GCA_047605045.1 Acinetobacter sp.
CATTTTAATCAATCCAAAGGTGTACTTTTTGCATTACAACAATCACCGTTTGACTCTTCGGTCATATGGGAAGTGCATTGGATTGAATTGAAGCTGAAACATAAGTTTTACCGCCGTTTGCTGGCATGGTTGCTCAATACCTTTGTTCCCAAAGCAGAGCGTGTTCATCTTTTTTATCGGGGAGATGCTTTGCCACATACCAATCCCGACCTTGTGATTGGGGCAGGTGGAAATAGTGCTTATGCTGTGGTGTGGTTGTCTAGGGCATTGAAGGCAAAGAATATATTTTGTGGTTCATTACGCCATTTGAAAGCACAATTGTTTGATGCGATTTTGGTGCTTGAACCGAATATGCCACCCCCATTTATTAGTTTGCCCGTGTCGCCGATGCCATTGAATCAAGCCATACTGAAACCGCAAGCAGAACAATGGCTACAACAGCATCCGCATGTTGAACAACCTGTCTGGACAATGTTGATTGGTGGAGATGGTGCAGGTGCACGTTACGATGCGCAAGATTGGCAGCAACTTGCCAAGCAAATGAACTTTTTAGCGCGTCGTCATCGTATTAAATGGTTACTCAGCACCTCGCGAAGAACAGGACAACAGGCAGAAAAAATCTTGCAGCAATACCTTAATTTTGAATGCATTGCTGATGTCGTGTGGTGGGCAGAACAACCACGTCCTGTTTTACAGCAATTTTTGGCTGTTTCAGACAAAGTTTTTTGTGGTGCTGACTCTATGTCGATGCTGATGGAAAGTATTTCGGCACTACGCAGTGTTGTAGTTTATCATCCGGTATCATGGCAGCCAGATGAGAAATTTTTGAATGTCTTACACCGTCTAGAGCAAGATCAATTGATTGCGATTACAGAAACTACAGCGTTGGCGAAAAGCCTTGATCATCATGTTATATTGAAAACTTTAGATGCTGAACCTAGCGAAATGTTAGCAAAATGTTTGTCTCAGCGCTTAGAGGGGTAATCGTGTTAGGAAGGCATTTCATCATAAAAGTGGAAGATTAATGATAAAAATAGTTTAAAAATCGCTGACGAAACAAATAGCTGTATTAAAATTCATGAATTGCTCGTAATTTTCGTAGAAGAATTAGATATAATATCATTTAGTTTTTAGTAAATTTTTTTATTATGAAAATATTAGTTACCGGCGGAGCTGGCTTTATTGGTTCAGCAGTCGTACGCCATATCATCCAAAATACACAAGATGAAGTACTAAACGTCGATAAACTGACTTATGCAGGGAATTTACAGTCATTACAGAGTATTGCAGCAGATTCAAGATACCATTTTTCACAAACGGATATTTGTGATCGCATTGCACTCGATGAACTTTTTCAAGAATTTCAACCTGATGCCGTAATGCATTTGGCGGCAGAGTCACATGTAGACCGTTCTATTACAGGTTCAGCAGCATTTATAGAAACCAATATTATTGGCACCTACCAATTGCTTGAAGCAACACGTCAATATTGGAATAATCTCTCGGAAGAGAAAAAAACAGCATTTCGTTTTCATCACATTTCAACCGATGAAGTCTATGGTGACTTAGAAGGAACAGATGATCTCTTCCTTGAAACGACACCTTATGCACCGAGCTCACCTTATTCTGCCAGTAAGGCCAGTTCAGACCACTTGGTACGTGCATGGCACCGTACCTATGGTTTGCCAGTTGTTTTAACAAACTGCTCGAATAATTACGGTCCTTATCATTTCCCAGAAAAACTCATTCCGCTCACGATTTTGAATGCATTAAATGGTAAGCCTTTACCGATTTATGGCAATGGGCAACAAATTCGCGACTGGCTTTATGTTGAAGACCATGCACGCGCACTCTACAAAGTGGTGACAGAAGCAGACGTTGGCGAAACCTACAACATCGGTGGTCATAACGAACAGAAAAACCTTGATGTAGTTAAAGGGATCTGCCAGTTGTTGGAAGAACTTGCACCGAATAAGCCGCAAGGTGTTGCACATTATCAAGACCTCATCACCTATGTGACGGATCGTCCTGGACATGACTTACGTTATGCAATTGATGCAACGAAAATTAAAAATGATTTAGGTTGGGTTCCTGAAGAATCCTTTGAAACAGGCTTGCGTAAAACAGTGGAATGGTATTTGTCCAATGGCGAATGGGTTACCAATGTCCAAAGTGGCGAATACCAGAATTGGGTTAAACAGCAATACGCTACGCAAACCTAAACAGGAAAAGAAACATATGAAAATTCTTTTACTGGGTAAAAATGGCCAAGTAGGTTGGGAGTTGCAACGCGCGCTACAACCCTTGGGGGAAGTGATTGCATTGGATCGCAACATCAATGCAAATCAGCTGTGTGGTGATATCAGTAATTTTGCAGTAATCCAGCAGGCGATTGAGCAAACTCAACCCGATGTCATTGTGAATGCTACGGCTTATACTGCTGTCGATAAAGCGGAGTCAGAACCACAACAGGCTGATTTCATCAATCACCTAGCGGTTAAACATTTGGCAGAACAAAGCCAAAAATATGGTGCTTTACTGATCCATTATTCAACTGACTATGTTTTTAGTGGTGCAGGCGAAACACCATGGCGGGAAGATGATGCAACCGCACCACAGAATGTCTATGGTCAAAGTAAACGACAAGGGGAGCTCGCTTTGGTGCAGAGTGGTGCTAAGTTTATTAATTTGCGTACCAGCTGGGTTTATGGCACACATGGCAATAACTTTATCAAAACCATGCTGAAACTGGCCCAGAGTAAAGATGAACTGAGCATTATTGCGGACCAGATTGGTGCACCGACAGGGGCGGCGCTCATTGCTGATGTCACGGCACAACTCATTCGTTATGTACAATTAAACCCAGAACAACAGGTGACAGGACACTATCACTTGGCGGCAAGCGGGGAGTGTTCATGGTTCGACTATGCCAATTACATCTTCGAGCAAGCCAAACAGCGCGGTTTGAATCTCCAGATTCAGCAAGTTCGTCCAATCGCGACCGAAGCCTATCCAACCCCTGCAAAACGACCACGCAATTCACGTTTAAATACCAATAAGTTAAAACAACAATTTAAGTTACACTTGCCGCATTGGCAACAAGGTGTACAACAGGTTGTAGGAGAAATGATTTCATGAGTCAAATTAAACGCAAAGGTATTATTTTAGCGGGTGGGTCAGGTACACGATTGTATCCAATTACCATGGGAACATCGAAACAACTGCTTCCTATTTATGATAAGCCCATGATTTACTACCCTTTGTCGGTACTGATGCTGGCAGGTATTTCAGAAATTCTCATTATTTCAACGCCAGAAGACCTCCCTAACTTTGAGAAACTACTTGGAACAGGCGAAGAACTCGGGATCAAACTGTCATATAAAATACAACCATCGCCAGATGGCTTGGCACAAGCCTTTATTCTAGGTGAAGAGTTTATTGGTGACGATAATGTGTGCTTAATCTTGGGTGATAACATTTTCTATGGTCAAAGTTTTAGCCAACAGTTGAAACGCGCATCGGCACAACAACAAGGTGCGACCGTATTTGGCTATTATGTCAATGACCCTGAGCGTTTTGGTGTGGTCGATTTTGACAAGCATGGCAAAGCATTGAGTATTGAGGAAAAACCTGAACAGCCTAAGTCGAATTATGCAGTCACGGGTCTGTATTTCTACGATAATCAAGTGATTGAAATTGCAAAAAATATTAAGCCATCTCATCGTGGTGAACTAGAAATCACCGATGTGAATAATATCTATCTACAAAAAAATGAATTAAATGTAGAAGTATTGGGACGAGGCTTCGCATGGTTAGATACAGGAACACATGACTCACTACTGGAAGCAAGTCAATTTGTACAAACGATTGAGCACCGTCAGGGATTGAAAGTTGCAAGTTTAGAAGAAATAGCATTTAACAATGGCTGGATTAATGCCGAGCAACTGTTAGAGCGTGCGAATTTCTTCAAAAAAACAGGTTATGGCCAGTATTTATTAAAACTGCATACAGAACATCTTATTAAGCAAGGCAAGGAATAGGTGTCACGGTATGAATATTATAGAAACTAAAATCAAAGGATTACTGGTATTGGAGCCGCGCGTATTTGGGGATGACCGTGGTTGGTTTATGGAAAGTTTTAATCAACAAAACTTTGAACAAGCTTTAACGGACCGCCAGCTTCCAATTCCTGAATTTGTACAAGATAACCATTCCTACTCGCAAAAAGGTGTTTTACGGGGCTTACACTATCAATTAGATCCACATGCACAGGGTAAGTTAGTGCGCGTGGTACAAGGTCGTGCTTGGGATGTTGCTGTCGATATTCGCCAGAAATCACCGACATTTGGACAATGGGTTGGCGTTGAATTAACGGCAGAAAATCATCGTCAATTCTGGATTCCGACTGGATTTGCTCACGGTTTTATTGCATTGGAAGATGACACTCAGTTTTTATATAAAACAACCAGTTACTATGCGAAAGACTGTGAACGTAGTTTGGTTTGGAATGATGAAAAATTGGCGATTGACTGGCCAATCACATCAGATGTTGAATTAAAACTGACGGACAAAGATCGACTTGCTCCAACTTTGGCGCAAGCGATTGAAACGAATGATTTGTTTTAAAATTTTATAGATATAGGTAAGCCGTTGAATTCTGTGCGTAAAATTGAAGGGTCTCTGACTTTCGACAAAAAATTTACATTTTGTACTCTTGTCACACGTTTTGATGAGTATATGGAAATGGTTGAAAGTGCAAAAAGAGCAGGATTCGACACTGATGATGTTGAATTTTTATACTTTGATAATAAAAATTCAAATCAGTATGATGGCTATAGTGGCATTAATCGGGCACTCAGAGAAGCGAAAGGGGAGTATTTGATTTTTTGCCATCAAGACATTTTATTTCAATATGACTCACGGGAGGATTTAGAGAATAACTTAAAGCAGCTTGAACAGCAGGATGCAAACTGGGCAATTGCTGGTAATGCAGGTAAAAATGAGAAAGGGGATACTTATATTCGCATTTCAGATCCGCATTATACCAATTTAAAAGAAGGGACGTTTCCAGCACAAGTCATGAGTCTGGATGAAAATTTTCTGATTTTAAACAGGAAACACAATTTATCGACCAGTGCAAAAATCATGAAAGGATTCCATTTATATGCAATTGATCTTTGTCAGAATGCGAAACTCTTGGGATTAAAAAGTTATGTGATTGATTTTCACCTACATCATAAAAGCCCAGGAAATGTAGATCAGAGTTATTTTGCTGTACAACAAGCCTATATGGATATGCAGTATCAGCGTAAACAACCGCAGTATTTTTGGGCAATGTGTTCCCATTTTTATGTATCAAATCATCCATTAAAAAATATATTTTTCAATATCAAAAGAATTCTTCGTTTGGTCAGGAGTTTATCGAAAGGAAAGTAAATGTACATTTTTCAAATGTGCATAATTTTCCGATACTATATTTGAGTAAATGATGATGAAAAATGAAACTGTTATTATTTATATGGTTTACATTAATCCAAATGTAAACTGGGAAAAACTGATTCTAACGCAATTAAAAGATCTTGCCAGAACCCAGATTTTGTCGAAGGCAGATTTACATATTGTTGTTTCAAATCCTGCACAAGTGCCTGAAGTCTCTATTTTTTTTGAAAATTTAAAAAAATATTATTGTTATATAGAATTTCATGAAGAAAATAAATTTGAATATTGGGCAATACATTATCTGTGGACGTTAAGCCAGAAAACAGAACAATATAAATACGTTGTCTATTTCCATACCAAGGGTATGAGCTATGCTCGGGCAAAGCGAAATAAAGTGGAACGAGTATTAACATATTATACATTCAATTATTGGCATCAATGTTTGCGTATTTTTCAAGAAAAACCAGAGATTAATAAAATTGGATTATTTCCATCTTATTGTACTGAAAGCCAACCACATCGAGGTGGATGGATTTGGTTTAACTTTTGGTGGGCAAGAATGGAATATATTCGCCATTTGGAAGAACCGATAGACACCAGTAATCGTTATTATTATGAACATTGGTTAAGTCAGACATTGGATAAAAGTACCAATGTCATGCAAGATTGTTATTCCTTATATGGTGATGATTCTGCAAGATTATATACTGCGAATGAAACAGGGGATCTGTGTACTTTATTACATAGAAAGCAAAAAAATATTTTTAATAAGTTTCATTCTCTTTTTATAAAAATATGATTTAAGGATATCATTGTGTATAAAGATGAAAAAATTGGTGTGGGGATTGTCACCTATAATCGGCAAGATGGTTTAATGAAACTATTTAAATCATTGCCTTTGGATTTGATTGATGAATTGATTATTGTGAATGATGGTGAATATTTCGAGAACAGTGAAATAGATAAATCATTTATTATCCATAATAAAGAAAATCTTGGTGTGGGGAAGTCGAAAAATATCATTCTAAATATACTAAAAAATAAAGCAGTTGATCATTTTTTTATAATTGAAGATGATGTTTTTATTAAGAGTGTAAATATTTTTGAGCAATATATTTTAGCCAGTAAGATAACAGGCATACAACACTTGAATTATGCTCATCATCAATCTATTAAGAAGCCCAAAGCGACACTCAACTATCCATTGAATATAAAGATGAGTTCGTTTCATCAATGCTATGCTGCTTTTAGTTATTATTCAAAGCAATGTATTGAACAAGTTGGATTCATGGATGAAACTTTTTTTAATGCACTTGAGCATTTAGATCATACTTTGCAGATTATAAATCATAACATGCATCCAGCTTTTTATGACTTTATGGATATTGAAAATTCTTTTGATTATATTCAGGATTTTTATCAGGATGGTTATCAATCTGTCATTTCAAATGGTCATCAGCATAATGAAATATTAGAAAACGCGCATACATATTTTTTTAAAAAACATCAGGTCAAAATTAATGATATTCCTCAAGATACAGGTCTTGAATTAATTGAATGTCTTCAGGATATATTTGATACATATTCTGAATATAGTGAGGAATACCTCATTACACCAGATAATCTGGAAGATTTTAAGCAAAGGGTGTATAAAGAAATGAAAAAATATTTACGCCATCGCCATATAGCTGAAGCTCAGAAATTGAAAGTCTTTTTGCTAAAAAACTCATCAATTATGGGTAAGATTTTTTATCACTTTCAATGGGCACTGAGGTATAAGAAATAATAGCCTCGATTCGGCTTTTATAATATAGTTTTTCTTTTTCAGATATATCGTTGGCATGTGATGGGATTGATGTTGTATTAATTTTCTCAATTAATGCATGAATCTCGTTAACATCCGTAAATGTATATTCAGTTTGAAGATAGGGTACTTGTTTAAAATCTTCAGAATATTCACTGATTAAAATAGAACCACAAGCAGGAACATCGAAGCAGCGCATTGTTAACCCTTGTCGAGTATTATTTTTATTAATCGCATTAAAGATATATTTATGTTGGTCATAATAAGTGGCGACCGCTGTGATGGGAATATTATTGGGCTGAATTTTTACGTCATGGTCGTTTGGCTTAAAACTATCCCAGCCTTTGCCAATAATAGTCATTGGATAAGTAATATTTTGAATAATATTCGCACGACTTTGAGAGTAAGCACCAATAAATAACAATCGATCCTGTTTATTTTGAAAAGGAATTGTTTGCTTAAAAATTTTAGGATTGGTGGCTAATGGTAAATAATGACACTGTGTAATGCCAAGGTTATGCGCATCCTGAATAAAAGTGCTGTCTGTAAATAAATATTGATCAATCGTTTGTTTAGATTGAATTAAGCGGTCATCAAAAAAGTCGCCAATCCAGTGGTATATTTTTGTTTGATATTGAGACTTTGCTTGATCTAAAACATTCAATATACTTGTGCCAAAATAGAATAGATCGACAATGAGAATAATGTCTGGTTGTATGCTATTAATGGTTTTATCGAGTAACTTTGCTGTGTAATGTTGATATGCAGTTTTATTTTTTAAAGTTTTTATGAAAAATTTGCAAGTGCGTTCTTTAAAATTATTATGATTGACTGCAAATGAATATAGTTCAAAATTCTCGTTAGCAGTATCTATATCTAGTATGTTTTCATACCAGTGTAGAATACCGCCACGTTTACCAATAACAAGAATTTTATGCTTCATTGATTATCAGCATTGCCTTTTAGAACCATATAAATGAGTGCAACAAAAATAAGCAAAGCCGCCGCGAGACTACTAATACAGAAATAAAGAATACGTTGTGTCGTTTCCATATTGAGCAATTCATTATGAATGATGTAGTTCATAATTCCCCATTGAGCAATTGAAAATACAATTACAACCAATGCACGGCGACGCACTTCTGGACGCATGGCCATAGTCTTAACCCTTTATGAAAGATACATAGTATTATGCCATTGTAGAGAACTAATCTCAATTAAACAAAGGGCACTCTGTGGCTATCCTATTCTGTTTCAGACCTATTTCCAGTATAGGTCTTCTTGCCCTCGCATTTTTCTAAATCGTTTATAAGACCAAATGTATTGGCTTGGACACACTTCAATCATTTTTTCTATTGCTAAATTTAAAGCATTGACGGAGGTTTGCAGGTCTTGACTGGCAATACTGGTGGATAGCGGCTGGCAAATAACATTGAATTTGTGAGTGTTATTTCTTAAGCAGCTTAAACCTAAAACATTGCACTGTGTTTTATAGGTCAGTTTTGAAATTAAGGTTGTGCTTAAAACATCATGACCAAAAAAAGGTGCTGTAATTCCACCAGATTCTTTCGGAAGATGATCTGGCAGAATCACGGTTAAGCCACCTGCGCGCAGATGTTTCATAATTTCTCTGACGCCTTGTGTATCGGTTGGAACCAGAACAGCATTAAAGCGTTCTCTTGCTTTTAAAATGAATTGATTAACGGCCTTGTTCTTGTTTGGCTTGTACATAATCATAGGGGAGGTGTAGCGGTTCAGCCAAACATTTAAAAGTTCCCAACATCCTAGGTGTGCAATCACAACAATAACACCTTTCTTATTGGCAAGTGCTTCAATCAGGTGTTGCTCACCCTCTATATTTTGAAATAAATTCAAATTAAAACGGGTCGACATTCCCCAGCATTTAATCGATTCGATATAAGTTAGACACTGGTTTGTTAAAGTGCTGCGTAATAATTGTTGGTGCTGTTTTGCATCCAGATCTGGATAAGCTAATGTTAAGTTGATGCTACTCACCCGTTTCATGGATGATGGAGTGACATATAAAAAATATGCGCCCAGTCGTGCAATGCTTCGGAGCACTACCAATGGTAGCCATGCAATCAATTGAAGTAATATACCCATAAAATTACCATTGATCTATAAAGATAAAATAAAAATAAAAAATAAAGCACAAACCCTGCATATGAATATGCAGGGTTCATTTTTAGAGCCTAAATTTTGAAATTAAGCTTCTTTTTTGGCTTGTTCACGTAAACGGATACCCAAATCACGCAATTGATTGGCTTCAACTGGTGCAGGGGCTTGAGTCAATGGACATTCAGCCGTTTTAGTTTTCGGGAAGGCAATTACATCACGAATTGAAGATGCGCCAGTCATGAGCATGACCAGACGGTCAAGACCGAAAGCCAAACCACCATGCGGAGGTGCACCATAACGTAATGCATTGAGTAGGAAACTGAATTTTTCTTCAGCTTCTTCATCAGAAATGCCCAATGCTTCAAAAATGGCTTTTTGCATGTCTAGTGTGTAGATACGCAATGAACCACCGCCAATTTCTGTACCATTTAATACCATGTCGTAAGCAACGGATAATGCTTCACCTGGATTGTTCTTCACATCTTCAACGCTTGATTTTGGCAAAGTGAATGGATGGTGAACAGAAGTCCATTTGCCATCGTCAGTTTCTTCAAACATTGGGAAATCAACCACCCAAAGCGGTGCCCATTCGCGTGTTGCAAGGTTTAAATCGTGACCAATTTTGACACGAAGTGCACCCATAGCATCATTGACGACTTTCGCTTTGTCTGCGCCAAAGAATACGATATCACCATTTTCAGCACCAACCCGTTTTAATAAATCAAGTACGATTGGTTCGATAAATTTAACAATAGGTGATTGTAGTCCGTCAATGCCTTTCTCAAGTTCATTCACTTTGATGTATGCCAGACCTTTGGCACCATAAATGCCAACAAATTTGGTGTATTCATCAATTTGACTACGTGTGAGTGAACCTGCATTTGGTACACGAAGTGCTACGATACGACCTTTCGGATCTTTAGCAGGGCCAGCAAAGACTTTGAATTCAACTTCTTGCATTAAATCGGCAACATCAACCAATTTTAATGGAATACGTAAATCAGGTTTATCTGATGCATAGTCACGGATTGCTTCCGAATATGGCATACGCTGGAATTTATCGAACTGGATACCGAGCAAGTCGTTAAATAATTTAACGGTCATGCCTTCCATTAAGTCCATGATGTCATCGTCATTGAGGAACGATGTTTCAATATCGATTTGCGTAAATTCTGGCTGACGGTCTGCACGTAAGTCTTCGTCACGGAAACATTTCGCAATTTGGTAATAACGGTCAATCCCGCCAACCATCAACAATTGTTTAAATAGTTGCGGAGATTGTGGCAGTGCATAGAAGCTACCATTCGATACACGACTTGGTACCAAGTAGTCACGTGCACCTTCTGGTGTTGCACGGGTCAAGATTGGTGTTTCTACATCAAGGAAACCGTGATCATCTAAATAGTTACGAATAAGGTTGGTCACTTTTGAGCGAAAACGTAAGCGATCTAACATTTCAGGACGACGGATGTCGAGGAAACGATATTTGAGGCGTACATCTTCAGAAACATTGACGTTTTCATCATTCAATGGGAAGGGTGGTGTTTCAGAAGATGCGAGTACTTCGATGTCTTTGCCGAGTACTTCAATTTGCCCACTGACCATATTTGCATTTTCAGTACCTTCGTAGCGACGACGTACACGACCTGTAATTTTAAGTACAAATTCTGAACGTGCTTTATCGGCTGTTGCAAATGCTTCAGGTGTATCTGGGTCGATTACAACTTGTACCAAGCCATCACGGTCACGCATATCTAGAAAGATAACGCCTCCGTGGTCTCGACGGCGGTGTACCCATCCGCAGAGTGTAACGGTTTGATCAATTTGGGCTTCTGTTAAAGAGCCACAGTAATGAGTTCGCATCATGATGAAGATTATCCAAACTATATTGGCTGAAATGACGCATGCGTAAACCGCGCATCGTCGAAAAAAATACAAGTTTTCGATTATGCCTTTTTCGGCTTGCTGGCTCAAGGATTTATATAAAAAAGCGTATAAATTATAGGGGCTGTACGCGATAGGGGTTAAATTTTATCCGAAAGCGCTTGGCTTGGTAATGGTTACTTTGAACGCGTGGTTTTGAAGAGAACATCGGGACAGTCGCAGAATTTTGATTCAGCTTTTTGTGTTAGAAAAAGGGATAAAAAGCATATTTTTTAAGCTTGTTTTAAGTTATATTGAAAGAGTAATGTTATGTTATCTTATATCATTATTCGAGTGTCAGTAATGCAGTATAAAGCTCCTTTGTTTGTTCTTTCTTTATTGTCTCTTTCTGTACAATCTGTGATGGCAGAAGAACAAGTATCCGCCACGCAAGATTTACCCACCATTCAACTTCATGCCAAAACTGCCAGTGATCGTGTTATTGCTGACCATCGTTTAGTCGAGGGCGCCACGACCATTGGGAATGCGTTAAATGGTCAACCTGGTGTGTATTCAGCGCAATATACGGGTGGGGTGAGTCGCCCAGTGATTCGTGGGCAAGATGGTGTACGTGTCAAAATCTTGCAAAATGGTGCAGATTTGTTAGATGTCTCTTCAGTTTCGCCAGATCATGCAGTGACGGTTGATCCCAACTCGGCACAGCAAATTCAAATTTTAAAAGGCCCTGAAACTTTATTATATGGTGCAGGTTCTCCTGGCGGACTTGTGAATGTCATTGACGATAAAATTCCAACTGAAATGCCCGAAGGTGGATATACCGGCCGTGCAGGAATACGTTACAACACAGGAAGTGATGAACGATTATATTCGGGTCAGACCACGGTTGGTTTGGGGGATCATGTCGCGGTTCGTGTGGGCGGTTCAAAACGTGATGCCAATAATTATATTTTGCCAAAAGATTTACAGACTGAAAGTCGCCGTGAGGCAAATACGTTTGCCGACTCTGAAAATTATAATGCAGGATTATCGTGGATTTCTGATCGAGGATTTATCGGTGTCTCTTATGCGCAACGTCATGATCAATATGGAATTCCAGCGGAAAATGCGTTATATGAATCGTGTGTTCCAAATACCAGTTTGACGGCACTGAATTGTAGTGGCAATGAATCGGAAGAAAGCGAGGATGAGAGCGGTTCATCTTGGATCAACTTAAAAGAAAAGCGCTATGATGTGAAAGCTGAATTGAAGGATCCATTTGCAGGTTTCTCAAAGCTTGCAGCACAATTCAGTTACAGTGATTATCAACATGAAGAAATGCATGGTAGTGAGGTAGAAACGACGTTTAAGAGTCAGGGAAGCGATACCAGAATTACGCTGAATAATAACCCTTGGGCGGGTTGGGAGGGGCAGTTTGGTGCGCAATATACCAATCAGAAAGTTAATATTATTGGTGATGAGGCGGTCATGGATCCTACACGCACGCAACGTTATAGTGTATTCGGTGTGCAGAAAAAACAATTGACCGATCACGTTGATTTTGCTGCATCGGCACGGGTTGATCATCAGAAAATTGATATTGATTCTAATCTGAAAAACTACGATGGCACCGCCTATTCTGTTGCAGGGACCACCAGCTGGGAGTTTATTCCACAGTATAAATTGTCTTTAACCGCCTCGCATCAAGAGCGTATGCCGTATGCGCAAGAGTTGTATTCCAATGGTATTCATATGGCCACCAATACTTATGA
>JASGGM010000051.1:0-12862 GCA_047605045.1 Acinetobacter sp.
TTGATCCTGTTTTTAAATTCAGCGGTGTTGTTCTGAGTTCAACTCAATTAACAACCGACATATCTGCAGATACATCTACAGCAACATTACCTGATTCTGTTGTATCGAGTATTACCGTCAATAGAGACTTATTGCGTTATCGCAGTAGTCGAACAATCCCAGCAGCTAAACAGCGTTACGGTTTTGTAGCGAAACCGACCCGCAAAGTCAGTACAACTATAATTGATCATGAAGCAGTCAATCCATGTTATTTTGAAACGACCACAGACAGTTCCACAACATATACAGTGACCGCTGTAGATTCTTCAGCTTATACAATTACATGTGAATCGTTAATCGGTACATCAGGCGAGTCTATAAAATATAGAATGCAATTTGTAACGCTTGGCGGTGCTGATGCTTCAGCAGTAAGCCCATTTTACCCTGCCTATTATGATGCAGATACAGGCACGTGGTATTTTGATTCAGATTACTATCCAACGGATGTTACAGCAAATGATACGTTTTATATCTACAAATATGCAGAAGTTGACGTTGTTCAACCTTGCTATGTTGACATTCGTGGTGTGACATTTGAAAAAGATCTAAATTTTGCAGCTACCAATGGAGCACATGGCTTTACTGGATTATATATTTACTTAGCTGACAGTCCTTATATTGAAAATGTTGGTGTAAAAGGGTTTGAGGCAGCAGGCATGCTCTTTGAGCATTGTTATAAACCTTTCGTTTATAGAATCGATGCAAGTTATGCAAACCGCGCGTATAACGGTTATGATGGCCATGGTTATGGTGTCAATTTCAGCGGCTGTTTTGCTGGACGTGCATATCACATTACAGGTTTTGCAAACCGTCGAGAATTCGATTGTGGTGGTAGCCAGGTCACAAGTTTTTACACCGATACCTATGATATTGTTGGCGCGGGCGGTGGGCTTTGCTACAACGGCACAGAATCTTTCTATCCGTTGGGAAGCTTCCAAAGTACAGTGAATGGCTCACATGAAAATGCCTTTTTCTCAACATATCGAGAAACGCGAGGTATTGATAAATATGGTGTTATCAACACGCGCGGCATGTTTGAAACAGTCGATGGTTTGCATGTAACAGGTTTAGTAAACAATCTAGCGAATTGCTTTATTGGTACAGTTCCGAAATTCAACAACATCACATACTCAAACGAATCAGGCAAAACAACAGCAATTAATGGTGCTGCCAGTATTAAAGGCTCACTCAGTGCTGGGATTCAAGTTCATGATAGTTATCTTGCACATGAATACCCGATTGAAATTAACAATGTAAATGTTACAGGGATTATTGCTGGTTTACTGAGCATCGTAAATGGTCAATCTGTCTCTGATATCTCGATAACGTCAGCGGTATGTCGGACTTATCAAGGAGATACAACAAACCCGTTTTATCTTATACGAGCATCAGGGACTGGTACACCAACAATTAATGGCCAATTAAGAACGAGCGGTATACAGATATATGCTGATCCGAATGCTACAAGCCAAGGGCAACATATAATACAAACATCATATTTCGACATAGGTACTGAATTTATTCACGTTCAAGAAAGTAGAACATTCGTATTTGAACTGAAAGATGACAGTGCAATAAGTTTTGATTTACCAACAAACAAAAATCAATTAGCAATTGATATCTGGCCAGCGCAAACAAATCGCCAAATTTATGCCAATGGTGTCTTGATTGGTCTTGGATTGGGCCGTCAATACTCATCTATTGGCAGTTCGGGTTATATTGAATATGGGACAACGGCATTAACAGGCACGACGGGAACAGATGCTGTTTGTACAGTTAGTGCACTCACTGAAAGCGGCAGGGCAAGGATTTACTTTGAAAATCGATTGGGTAGCACAACAAAATTTTGTATCCATATTAAATATTTATAAGGAGTATCAAAGTGAAAATTATCGTTTATCCAGAAGATTACGCGTCACGTGAAGACCTAAATGCAAAAATTGCAGAAATTGAAGAAGCTGGTAATACAGTTGTTTTGGCACAGCAATCAGTAACAGGGTTTGTTGATATTGATTATTCAACAGATGTATCTGCACAAGAAATCATTGAAGATAATAGCTAACCGCTCACACAAAGCTTTGTCTAATAAGATAGGGCCCTTGCCACCATCAAAGGTTTGTAAAGATGTCGGTATGTATTGTGGAGTATTCATCTGTTAACTTCATGAAAAATTTTGATTTATATTGTGATCATGATTTGGTGTAGATAGACTAAAGTTTTTAAGAATAATGGAGAAAACAATGACAGAAATAACAGCCGTTGATTATTTATCTGATTTAGACAATATTACAGCAAGTGATGGTCTTGTAGTTCTTGTTAAAAACCATTCCAGTAATGTTGAATCTGAAGCTTTATTCTATGTTTATGATTCCAATCAGTTGGATACCAATAATGGCGGTACCATTTATAATGGTTGGATTGCCCAATTACATGGTTATGTCACGCCTGAGATGTTTGGGGCTATAAACAGTAATCGTAATGTTGCATCAACCAATACAACAGCATTCAACCTAGCTTTAGACTTTATTAACAGTGAGAATGGACTTCATTTAAAGATACCTGTAGGTACTTATTATGTTGATGGTGTATTGACTATCTATAGCTCGACTGTAGTTCATGGAAATTACACACAGCTTAGCTCAAAGGGTTCTGTAATTCGATTTACTACAAGTTCAGCAAAGTTCTTTTTTAATAATGCCCTTGGAACAATTTTTAAAGAATTAATGTGTTATCACGAGGCCTCAGATGGGGTGATTTTTGATTGGGATACAGAAACATCGCATAACTACAATTACTTTGACTCAGTTTACTGCTATGGGGGGCGTATTGGTTATAAAGTTACAAGAGCATTGTATATACGCTGGTTTAGATGTAGAACAGTAACATCAGCAGATGCAGAAACAGCGTGTGGTATTCTTTTTAGTGGAATTACTAACGAAAGAAAAATAGATGCACCTGAAATATTACAATGTTCTTTCAGTGGACAAGATGCCGTAAATAGTACATGTATCAAGATTGATGGCGCAGTCCACTCACTCAAGATTCAACATACAGCACTTTTATATGCATCATATGGATTGAGGACGATAAATTCTGCATCAACAAGTATTTTTCCGAAATTTATTTATATTTCGGATAGTGGCACGGAGAATTGTTTAATAGGCATGTCTTTTGAAGCTGGAAATAATATTAAGCTCTCAAATATTTATGCCTCAAATACCACAACTGAATTATCTAATGCTGCAATTAATACAGAATCAGAATTTGAAGGAGAGTTATCAATTACAAATGCTGAAATAACAGGATCACATCAAATCGGTGCTCGTTTTCTTGGAGGAAATATACGCCTCAATAATTCATGGATTGGCAATACTGGTGAATCAGATATTGAAGGGGTTGGTATTCGGTTGGGAGATGTTAATTCAGCAATTATCATTGGAAATAGAATTGGAAATAAATCAACAGAAGGGGGAGCTTATCAGGCGTATGGCATACAATTTTCATTCACATCTAGTGTAGGGGATGGCATCATTATTAAGGATAATGACATGCGAGCAAATCTCAATTCATCTTTTAATTCATTATCTACTGCAATTCATGCAAAAATTTCGGATAATTTTACAGTTGAAACAGTGGATTATGTCGCAAATTCGATAACAGAGGATGGTACAACATCACTAAGTTTAGTTGTTGCTCGATACATTTTAAACAATGCTTCTTCACTAACATCGTATACTCTTGTATTACCAACAAATCCACTTGATGGCCATACAATTGAGATATCTTTCACAAATGCAATTACTACATTAAATCTTAGCAGCTCAATAACGATTAATAACAATATAAGCACTTTAAGTATAAGTGCTATGCAAACATTCAAAATTCAGTATCGTGCTGCTTCAACCAGATGGTACATATTATTGTAAATTTTGAATAAAGTCAGTTGAATATCCGTCATATTAAAGCATTGTCTGAACGGTTTAATGTATTGGCAGATACGTTTTTTTAAGAGGTAAGGTGCTTAAGAGCACTTTACCCCCTCGTTTTATCTTTAAGCAAGTAAGTTGGCATAAGGAATGTTTAAACCATGATGCAAGCGTTTAATCATCGGTAGGCTTAACGGGCGTTTACGGTTCAATACTTCTGAAACTTTACTTGGTGCACCGATGTAGGGTTGTAAATCTTTAGGTTGTAAATTTAAAGCATCCATTTTAAAACGAATGGCTTCAATTGGATCAGCGTGCGCAATTGGATAGTGTTTATTTTCATAAGCTTCAATGAGTGTTACAAGCACTTCCATTTCATCGTACTCTGGCGTGCCAGCTTCCGCTTGAAAAATAACATCCAAGCGTTTGAATGCTTCAGTTAAATCATCATCATTTCGAATAGGTTTAATAAACATTGATAGTCTCCACATCGATTTTGTCGTATTCAGCATGTATACCGATGAATTTTACCCATACGATGCTGGCTTGATATTGAATCTGTGCAACAAGTCGGTATTTGTTGCCTGCAATGTTAAATATAACTCGGTTGTTGCCAATGATACTTGCGTTACGGAATTGGTCTTTAATCTGATGTTGGATCTACAGCCCTTTTATTTTGAATGGTGCTTAAGAGCACTTTACCCCTCATTTCATGTTGAAAAAAGGTCATTTGGGTGACAAAACTTAAAAATAATAATTATAGAAAAACGACATTATATCGATTATATATTGATCGGAGGTAACTGACAATTGTGATCATGATTTGGTCTGGATAGGCTAAAGCTTTATAAGGATAATGGAGAAAACAATGACAGAAATAACAGCCGTTGATTATTTATCTGATTTAGACAATATTACAGCAAGTGATGGTCTTGTAGTTCTTGTTAAAAACCATTCCAGTAATGTTGAATCTGAAGCTTTATTCTATGTTTATGATTCCAATCAGTTGGATACCAATAATGGCGGTACCATTTATAATGGTTGGATTGCCCAATTACATGGTTATGTCACGCCTGAGATGTTTGGAGTAGAAGAAAACGTTGAAGCAACTGCACGATTGCAAGCAATGACTGATTTTGCTTCAGATAACAAACTGAAAGTCGTTTGGAAGTCAGGAAAAACTTATTTACATAATCAATTGTCAAAATCGGGCGATGGGTACTACATCGACTGGACAAGCTCTGCTGTTTTGCCAGCAATTCATAAAAGTGCTAAATCTCCAGACTCAACAAGTTTTAATCTTATCAACTTCACATCTGGTATTGATCTAGCAAACACAGTTACAACTGACTGTTTACGCGGTGCTCAAGTGCTGTATGTTGATGATGTGTCAAGTTACGAAGTCGGCGATGTTCTGTCATTATCAACAAGTCGATTGTATTTTGGTGATAACAGAAGCAATTACACCGAAGGTGAAATAAATGTTGTACACGCAATTGATACGTCTGCAAAAACAATAACGACTAAATTTCCACTGCGCGTTGACTATAAAACAGCGTTCTCAATTTCAGGCACAGTGGCATCAGTGACAGATGCTTGGAACATCGTGCTTGATAGCGCAATAGACAGTGTTGATAGTCGCTATATGCACGTCGAACTGACAATTGGCTCAGTTACAATGAAGATATATCATTGGGATTCTACGACAAGAACAGCAACGATTAACCCAACGTATCGAACAGGCTTTCCTGCCGCGGCAGCGGGTGACACATATACTTTGTCGTACAAGTCAACAGTCAATAGACTAGCACGTAGTCGTGTTCGTATTCTAAATCAAAACGTGACAAAGGAATTTAACATCACGGCAGAAGGAGATAATTACAAAGGTATTGTCGTTACAGGTACGCCATATGTTCATGTCGAAGGGAATACAGTTAATAACTTTTCCTATGCAGCAATTGAAGTTCGACAATCTCTTTATGCAACTGTGCGCAAGAACAATACAAATGCATGTAATCACTACAATCTTGGCTACGGCATTTCTTTAATTGACTGCCTTGCATCGATTGCAGAGTTGAACTATGCGACAGGGTGCAGGCGCGCAGTTGATGTTTTCGGTGTTGGCATGATCTCATGGGACAATAAAGTTCTCAATAACACAGTCGTTGGTGGTGGCCAAGACAACCGAGGTAACTGGTTTTACCCGATCGGAACTATTGGGAATTCAGGCATTGGTTCGCATGGTGGAGCATTCAATACGCATTATGATGGCAATACAATTATTGATTGTGCAACAGCACTTAATTTTCGCGGTCAAAACGAACTTGCTACAAACACACAAGTTTATGGAGCATCTGATGTGCCAATTAGTACATTCTACGGCGGTGGCTGTGTGATTGATGGCTTTACATATAAAGATGGTTTTACAGAAAAAGGTAATGAATTGCCGTACATGTCAGCGACGTTGCAAAATTATATACCAACTCGACTTATTAATATACGGCTGGGAGATGATTTTAATTCTCAAATGCCGATGAGTTTTCGCAACATTCACGCTGCGGCGGTAACACAATGTGCCATCTATATAGATGGCAGTGGAAATCTTCCAATCATGGACTTTAACAACATTGTTGTGACTGCTAGACCGCTCAACGATGAATCAACAAGTTTTAACTTTTTTCGATTTAATACAAGTAAAAGTGTTGGTACAAATGCATCTTTTCTAGATGGCGGAGGGAATGGTATTCATTGGACCGATGGTCAGTTTACAGCCGTAAATTTCGGGACAGCACTGTCGACGAGTGGCCTGATGCTAGCGAGTAACTCTGTATTAAACTTAGGGCGAAATAGATACATTGCACTTGTTGCAGCAAGTGGCGGGCTTGTCAAAATCCCAGCAAGTGTGACAACTGCGATATTACTAACATTATATGAAATATCGAACCCAACAACTCGGCCGTATAGCACACAGCTTATGCTACATAATGCTGATGCAACAGTGTATCAGGGAACGCTTGGAGAAAATTGCCAATTATCCAATGTTGCGCTGACAGGCAGCACTGGAAACTCGGGCTATGTAACAGTTAGTTTCGTTGATGGCATGCTATATATTGAAAATCAAAGAAGTACAGAAATTCGACCGCTTATAATTTTAGAAGGAGTAATTTAGAAATGACTGAGACAGTGATCATTAATAAAAGTTGATTATTTTCCTGATAAGTTTCATGGGAGTTTTAAAGATGAGGAAATACCATTCAAGAAGCATGAGACATTCTCTTTTCAGAAAGGGTATCGAATTGTTGTAAGAATAGAACAACATCATCAAAAGCCTTTTTTTACTATTCATGATATTTATAGAGTTTTGGGTCGTGTCTAGTATGGTAATCGGGTTGAGTCATAGTTTCTGAAATATTAAGATTGACGACATACCATTTGAATTTTCTTCTGGGCATCAAGCCAAGCATAAACAATTCGAATACAGTCGGGATGTTTATGTAAGTTGTCTGGGTTTCTTGAGATTGTATTTATAGCTTGTTGAATTCCTTGAATCAATATAAGATTTAAATTGATAACTAAATATCTGAATTATATAAAAAAGCATAGTTAGCGCTAACTATATTTTTACTCTTTTTTATTTTTATAACTAAGCTCCAAAGAATTTTCACCCAACTTTTTCATAACCACATTCAAAAGCCTTTCCAGTGGTACGTCTTCCAAACTCTCAAAACTTTTTTGTTCAAAACTATTTGATAGGCGGTACACAGCTTCTTCATTTTTGCTCTTAGGGGGAATTGAATGAATACCTCTATTCATTAATTCAAGCATGGCGTAATTCAGTGACAAGTTATGCTGTTCAGCATGTCTAACCACATCTTTGTAAAGGCTAATTGGAATCCGTATTTGTGTTCGTTTCCAATCATCTTGATTTTGTGTACGTGTTTTATCAGTCATGATTGAACTCAGGAATAAAGTTTGACACTAGATTAGTATCGTATTAGAGTAATGTCAATGTTACTAATTTAGTGACAATAAAAAGCCCCATTCCTCGACCAAGATTCATGGGGCTAGTTATCAATCTTCAGCGAGAAAACTGATATGGGTAGTCTAGCACAAATCAATGATACACAAGTATCAATCGTTAATTTCAAATCAATTCCAGTTGTGACCACAGCAATGTTGGCTGAATTTTATGGAACAGACGTAAACAATATTCAGCAAAACCATACTCGCAACAAAGAACGTTTTGTTGAGGGTAAACATTTCTTTAAAATTGTAGGAAAAGAACTTAAAGAATTTGCGACTGACTTAAAGTCAGTCGCAAATTTTAGCAAGGTTCGTTCTCTAATTCTTTGGACTGAACGTGGTGCAGCTCGCCATGCCAAAATGCTCGATACTGATCAAGCATGGGAAATATTCGAACAACTTGAGGACTGCTATTTTCATCGTCAAGAAATTTTAGCCAAAACCCACAAATCCGAACGTGAACCACTCACCAACGCCGTCAACATGCTTGTGGCCAAAACCAAACACTTAAACTTTAGTGATGCCTATAAATTGGTACACCAACGCTTTAATGTACAACACATTGAAGACATCCCATTTGAAAGCATTCCAGTCGCCGTGGAATATGTGCACCATCTCATTGCGCTGTATAGCAATGCAGAGAAAAAACAGCCGTTTGAGTCTAAACAAGTCGATGCATTAGCTCGACACATGCTTTGGCTGAATCATTGGTGGTCTGAGTTTGGTAGTAGCATTATTCAACTAAGTCCAGTAATGGGGAACGGTATTCATGACCATTTTAAATTTGGTGCTGAAGATGCCAGACAAATAGTCGGTCGTTCTGTCTACATGCCTATTTTTGAATTGGCTAAATCGCATGACTGGCATAAAGGTGGCATTGGATATAAGACATTGAAGGATTGCGGTAATTTTAGTCTAGTATCTCAACCTTCCTAGGGCTGGAACAAAAGCGAGGTTAAGATTTAAATTTGCACAATTGTTAAACAATTAATTGATACAGTGAGCAAATAGAATGACTGTAAATTGAAACATAGCAAGTTAGTTGAAGTTGTAATATATTGCTTTAATCCTCTTGCAGATTTAACCGATTCAAGAGAAGTTCTGAGTCGGTTTTTTCATTTCAAACTTGTGGATAACTTAATAAAAACACCAAATTTACACCAAACATTTATAAGTTATTGATTACTAACTGGAGTAACCAAACAATGATTTTGATTACAGGTGGTTTAGGGTTTATCGGTTCACACATTGCCTTACGTGCTTTAGCACAGGGTAAAGAAGTTATTTTAGTTGATAACTTGGTGAATAGTAATTTACATGTTTTAGAACGCTTGCAATATGTATCAGGTCAGTACATTCCGTTCGCGCAAATTGATGTGAGAAATACGCCTGCATTGAATAAGTTTATTGAACAGTATCCGATTGATGTAGTGATTCATTGTGCGGGATTCAAGTCATTACAGGAATCAGAGCTTAAACCAATTGAATATTATAATAATAATCTGAGCGCATTAATGAGTTTAATTCGGGTGATGCAGCGCATAGGCACTCGGACATTACTTCATCTTTCTAGCTTAGCGGTGTATGGGCATTCAGCAAGTGATTTAGCAGAAAGTACACCTTTTAACTATCAATCTACTAACCCATACATTCGTTCGCAACAAATGATGGAGCAGATTTTATTCGATGTTTCTAATAGTGATCATGAATGGAATATTGTTAATTTACGGTTAGGTAACGTTGCAGGAGCTTATGAGCGCGGCATTCTGGGTGAATACATACCAAAACTACCTAAAAGTATTCTGGGCTTAGCAATGCAAGCAGCAAATCGTGAACGGGAAGTGATCGAACTTTTTAGTCAGGCTGATACTGAAGATGGTACGGTAGAACGAAGCTTCGTCCATGTTTTGGATGTCTGTGATGCTGTTGATAAATCACTACAGTGGCAACAAGAACATAGTCATTTATATACCGCATTTAATATTTGTCAAAATAAGAGAACAAGTATTGCCGAACTCATCAAGCAAGTTGAGCGTGTTACAGCAACGGAAATTGAAACAATTGAACAAATTGGGGTATTTCAACCACTAAGTCAGATAGGAGCTTCTGTTGAATTGGCACAGCAGCATTTGAATTGGTCAGCAAATAGAACAATAGACCAGATCGTACAGGATCAATGGCTTTATTATCATGGGCCTTAAGTATAGAGATAATCTTTTAAATAATGATTATTATTTACTTTAATACAGTGACTGAGTAAGATGATGGTGCCCAATAAGGGACAACGACATGAAGGACAAGGGGAATACCATGCAAACGCGTATCGAACATGACACAATGGGTGAAGTTGAAGTGCCGAATGAGGCGCTATGGGGGGCTCAAACACAACGGAGCCTACAAAACTTCAAAATTGGTCAGGAACGATTGCCTAGAGCCATGATCAAAGGAATGGGTTTAGTCAAAAAAGCAGCTGCAATTACCAATGCCGAATTGAATCAAATTCCACAAGAACTGGCTGATTATATTGTTGGTGCAGCAGATGAAGTTATTGCTGGACAGTGGGATGCTCAATTTCCATTGGTTGTGTGGCAAACTGGATCGGGCACCCAAAGTAATATGAATTGCAATGAAGTTATTGCAAATATTGCCAATCAAAAACTTGGTCAGGCATTAGGTGCACAAAAACCTGTACATCCAAATGACCATGTTAACCGTGCCCAATCTACCAATGATTCTTTTCCAACAGCGATTCATGTTGCTGCTAGTGTTCAAATTAATGAACTACTTATTCCAGCGGTTAAACAGCTGCGTGACACCTTAGACAAAAAGGCACAAGCGTTTAATGACATTGTCAAAATTGGACGTACTCATTTACAAGATGCAACGCCTTTAACGCTGGGTCAAGAATTTAGCGGTTATGTGTCACAGCTTGATCATGGTCTAAAACGTTTGAATCAAGCGCTAGAAGGTTTATATGAGTTGCCTTTAGGTGGTACCGCTGTTGGGACGGGCTTAAATGCTCATCCAGAATATGCAGAAAAAGCAGCCGCACAATTAGCAAAATTAACAGGATTACCTTTTGTTACTGCTCCAAATAAGTTTGAAGCGCTCGCAGGACGTGATGCTGCGGTATTTGCATCGGGCGCTTTAAAAACATTGGCAACAAGTTTAAATAAAATTGCCAATGATATTCGCTGGTTAGCAAGTGGGCCTCGTTGTGGTTTTGGTGAGCTCTCTATACCTGAGAATGAACCGGGTTCAAGTATTATGCCAGGTAAAGTGAATCCAACACAAAGTGAAGCAATGACAATGGTTGTTGCACAGGTACTTGGCAATGACACCACAATTAATGTTGCGGGTGCTTCTGGTAATTTTGAATTAAATGTATTTATGCCAGTAATTGCATTTAATCTTTTACAGTCGATTCAGCTTTTAGGCGATGCATGTCATAGTTTTAATGATAATTGTGCCATAGGAATCGAACCAAATCGTGAAAAAATTGATTATTTCTTGCATAATTCATTAATGTTGGTAACAGCACTGAATCCAGTTATTGGTTATGAAAATGCTGCCAAAGTTGCAAAAACAGCTTATAAACAAGGCAAAACCTTGAAAGAAGTGGCTATTGAATTAGACTTGGTTACGGCAGCACAATTTGATGAAGTTGTTCGCCCTGAAAAAATGGTTTCACCAAACGTGAAATAAATTTTTTCAATAACATTTGAACATCGGCAGTTTGTATTGAAAAGTTTTATGCGTAAAATAAAGCTTTCCAAAACACTGCCGATGATCTTTTTATGCTTGATGTATTTTTAACCGACACAAAACAACATGTTCAGTTCCAAGATTACCCTGGGGATCATCCTGTAAAATTTATTCTTAATTTCAAAAAAATTTTTCCAAGTGTAATGGAATTACTGTTACCTGTTTTACCTTCAGATAATAATTTAGAAGAAATGGCATGGGAATCAACAAGTAAAGACTTTAATATTTTTAAACTTTTTTTAAATGGTTGGGGACTGGTGGAATTACGTTTAACAGCACTTGCGAATTACAAAGATCGAGCATATGCAGATCAGTTCGTTAAGAAAGCACAAACAAAACGTACTGAATGGTCAAAAACCAATCCCAAATTGTCCCAAATTGAATTGGACTTTCTATTTTTACAAAATTTACATGCCATGATTGATGCAGATTTAATTGAAATTGGCGAGAAATTCTTTTTACCAACATTACGTGAACAATGGAAAGGTCATGTATCGGAAGTAATATTAAATGGTTTGATTTAGTTTGACCCTGACTTAACCTGATTTGGAAAAACTAAACTGGTATAAGTACGTATAAAAATATATAAAAAAGCCGTGAAATTTCACGGCTTTTGCACAACACAATGTACTTAACTCATGCAATCAAGCTTCTGCTTTGTGATTTTTTAAAGTTTGATCGAGTTGCTCTTTGTCTAAGGCATTGTCCCAACGCGCAACAACAATAGCCGCACAAGCATTACCAACCAGATTGGTTAATGCACGGCATTCAGACATAAAGCGGTCGATACCTAAAATAAGTGCCATACCTGCAACAGGAACATCTGGAACAACTGATAGGGTGGCAGCAAGTGTAATGAAGCCAGCACCAGTAACACCAGCTGCGCCTTTAGAGCTGATCATTGCAACCAAAAGTAAGGTAAGCTGTTGTCCAATGGTTAAATCAATATTACATGCCTGAGCAATAAACAAAGCCGCCATGGTCATATAGATATTCGTGCCATCAAGGTTAAAAGAATAGCCTGTAGGAATAACCAAACCAACAACTGATTTTTCACAGCCAGCCTTTTCCATTTTGGCCATTAAGCCTGGTAAAGCAGCTTCAGATGA
>JASGGM010000052.1:0-12555 GCA_047605045.1 Acinetobacter sp.
CTTCGCCTTGTGGGTTAATGACAGGCGCGGTGTTATAAACACCATCTTCCCGTTGTTCAAACAGTGAACCTGGAATAAGCCATAATCCTGTTTTGCGAGCAATTTCCTGTAAGCGTTGCTCTGCATTGCCTGGCATTGGCTGTGCTTTCAATGGACTTGGCCCCAATGCACACAATTCTGAAAACACCAACATATTAACCCACGGAAACCGTTGTTTAATATGTTCTGCATATTGTTCCATCCGTGTGATGTTTTCTTCAAAAGCCGAAACGGCCATTTGCACACCAGCAATTGCGAATTTACTCATTATCGCGTTATCCCCTTTACAACATTTACTTCTAGCGCAATACCTTTTGTCTGATATGACAAATTCCTTTCCAAGTATAAATAGCAAGTTGTATGCCAGTTTTCAATTAAAAGTTGTTATATATAAACACTTTATATTTAATGATAGTGTTAAATATACCTCATTTTTATTATATTTTGATAAAAAAAATACCAAAATTCTATTCTGATCAATTAAATAAATCACCGAAATGACTATAAAAAAAATAATGCACCAATAAAGTGCTTATCGTTTTAAAGCACAAAAAAACCAGCCGTAGCTGGTTCTTCTGATTTGAGATCAATTATTTATCGCGATTACGCTTACGCTCATTTTCAGTCAAGTAACGTTTACGGATACGAATTGATTTTGGTGTTACTTCAACCAACTCATCATCTTCGATAAATTCAAGCGCTTGTTCTAGCGTATATTCAATCGCTGGAACCAATGTCAACGCATCATCTGTACCAGATGCACGCACGTTCGTTAATTGTTTAGCTTTGGTTGGGTTAACAACCATATCATCTGAACGAGAGTTAATCCCAATAATCATCCCTTCGTAAACTTCTAATTGAGGTTTAGCGAATAAACGACCACGATCTTGTAAACCAAACAATGCATAGCCCAAGCAAGTGCCTTGAACCATAGAAATCAGTACACCATTTTGGCGTTTCGCTACAGTACCTTGTTTCACAGGACCATAGTGAGAGAAACTTGATGTCATGATCCCTGTACCAGAAGTCATGGTCAAGAATTCAGAACGGAAACCAATCAGACCACGTGAAGGAACAGTCGCTTCAATACGAATACGACCTTTACCATCAACTTCCATATTGGTCATTTCACCTTTACGATGACCCATTTGTTCCATTACTGAACCTTGATGTTGTTCTTCAACATCAAAAGTAACATTTTCGTATGGTTCTTGTTTTTCACCATCGACTTCTTTAATGATCACTTGTGGACGTGATACACCAAGCTCGAAGCCTTCACGACGCATGTTTTCAATCAAAACAGACAAATGAAGTTCACCACGACCAGATACTTTAAAACGGTCTGGGCTGTCTGTGTCTTCAACACGAAGTGCCACGTTATGAATTAATTCACGATCAAGACGTTCACGGATGTTACGTGAAGTTACAAATTTACCTTCTTTACCAGCAAACGGCGAGTTGTTGACTTGGAATGTCATCGAAACTGTTGGTTCATCAACTGATAATGGTGGTAAAGCTTCGACAGCTTTAGGATCACAAATAGTATCGGAGATATTCAGCGCATCAATACCTGTAATACATACGATATCTCCTGCCGCAGCAGACTCAACATCAATACGTTCTAAACCATGATAACCCATGATTTTCAAAATACGGCCGTTACGTGTCTTGCCATCTTTGTCAATTACAGTCACAGGTGTATTTAATTTTACAGCACCACGTTGAATACGACCAACACCAATAACACCCACAAAACTATTATAGTCTAGTGATGAAATTTGCATTTGGAATGGACCATCAACATCAACTGCTGGTGGTTCAACGATATCAACAATTGTTTCAAACAACGGTGTCATATCTTCAGCCAATTCTTCTGGTGCAGGACCTGCAACACCACGTAGACCTGAAGCATAAACGATTGGGAAGTCTAACTGTTCGTCAGTTGCGCCCAAGTTATCAAACAAATCAAATACTTGATCAATTACCCAATCTGGACGAGCACTTGGTTTATCTACTTTGTTAATAATGACAATTGGTTTCAAACCACGAGCAAACGCTTTTTGTGTTACAAAGCGAGTTTGAGGCATTGGACCTTCTTGCGCGTCGACCAAAAGCAATACACAGTCAACCATAGACAATACACGTTCTACTTCACCACCGAAGTCGGCGTGTCCTGGGGTGTCGACGATATTGATACGGTAGGTTGTATCCGTACGTTTATCTAACCAGGTAATTGACGTGTTTTTTGCAAGAATAGTAATACCACGTTCGCTTTCAAGCGCATTTGAGTCCATGACACGCTCAATCTCGCCAGCACGATCGCCGAGCGCACCTGATTGTTGAAGTAGTTTATCTACAAGAGTGGTTTTACCGTGGTCAACGTGCGCAATAATTGCGATGTTGCGAAGATTTTTAATATCAGACATGGATTTCGATACGCTTAAAATTTGAGGGCAAATTATACAGAAAAATGCTAGCATTGAGTAGTGACAGTTGTTTGACACATGCAACTTTTTGCAGACATTATGCGGTTTTTAGTTTGTAAAGACCTGTAACTCGATTAGAATAACATCATCTGACACATCCCACCACCTACAATATGCCTGAAATTTCACCACCACCTCAAAATAAAAACACCAATGAACTGGTTTTAGGTCTGAATGATCATCCAAAACCGAGTGTTGCATTTGTTGCCGCACTTCAGCATTTGCTCGCGATTCTTGTACCTATTATCACACCTGGTTTACTCATTTGTGGCGCATTAAAAGTACCACCACACGAAACCACCATGATTTTATCAATGTCTTTGGTTATTTCAGGGATTGCGACATTTTTACAATGTAAGAAAGTTGGACCACTCGGTTCAGGTTTACTTATTGTACAAGGCACCAGTTTTAATTTCATTGCACCCATTATGACAATTGGTAGTTTAATGATCGCCAATGGCACTCCTTACCAACAAGTCATGGCTGCTATTTTTGGTGTTGTCATTGTTGGGGCATTCATCGAAATGGGCGTATCTCGCATTTTACCTTGGGTTAAAAAATTAATTACACCCTTGGTCACTGGCGTAGTGGTGTTGCTCATTGGATTAACTTTAATTAAAGAAGGTCTAATTAGTATGGGGGGTGGTTATGGTGCACTTGCAGATGGTACGTTTGCAAATCATGATAATCTCATCATGTCAGGCACCGTATTACTCGCGATTATTTTACTCAATCGCGCACCCGTTGTATGGTTAAAAAGTGCCGCGATTCTGATTGCGTTAATTCTCGGCTATATTCTTGCCGCAATGATGGGACATCTTGATTTTACAGCATTTCATCAAGCTCCTATTTTTCAATTGCCAACGCCATTACATTTTGGAATCGCTTTTGATTGGTCTTTATTTTTACCCATGGCCTTTATCTATTTAGTGACCTCCCTCGAAGCCATTGGCGATATCACCGCAACCAGCAAAATATCCCAAGAACCCATTCGTGGAGAAACATGGATGCAACGGATCAAAGGAGGCGTGTTAGTTAATGGCGCCAACTCGTTGTTGGCAGGTGTTTTTAACACGTTCCCGAGTTCTGTATTTGCACAAAACAATGGCATTATCCAGCTCACAGGTGTTGCAAGTCGTTATGTTGGTTTATGGATCGCTGCATTATTGGTGATTTTAGGTCTATTCCCACAAGTTGCTGCAATTATTCAAGCCGTTCCACAAGCTGTTTTGGGTGGTGCCGTGATGGTCATGTTTGGCGCGGTTGCTGCTTCAGGCATTAATATCTTAGCCAGTATCGCTTTAGATCGCCGTGCGCTACTCATTATTTCAATTTCACTTGCATTAGGACTTGGTATCGCACAAGTTCCCGATTTTCTTAAACATATGCCTGATCTATTACGTAACATTTTTAGTTCAGGTGTCGCAACGGGTGGTGTTGCAGCTTTATTATTGAACATCTTATTACCTGAACAACGTTCATAATCCCTTTTATGCTCATGCCCAGTTTAATCTGGGCTTTGTTGTTTTTAACCATCGTGCATAGATTTTAAGGTAGAGAAAAATATGGATCCACGTAGCGAAGTGGTTTTACGTCAACTACATAATTTAAATGGTGATGTTTTATTTATTCATGCACCTGCCGATACCCTATTGTCTGAACTCCCTGAACATTTAAATACGTCAATCTGGACATGGAATTTCGCCGATCATCAAGCGTATCAAAGACATACCTATCGCAGTCATTTCGGAATTCATTTCCCTGATGTAAACGTGAATCAAGTGGTTATCTTTGTGCCAAAGTCTAAAGAATTACTGAGTTACGTCTTACACCAAGTGATGAGTCATGTAGACTTACAGACACAAGTCTTTTTAGTGGGTGAAAAAAAAGGCGGCGTTGAACGAGCAGCCAAACAACTCCGTGAATATGGTAAAACTACCAAACTAGATAGCGCAAGACATTGCCAAATGTGGCTGTTAAATGTCGAAAAAGTTGAAAAACCACTTCCTATATCACACTGGATTAAACAATATCAATTTGATTTTAACGGACAACCTATTACTGTAATGGCTTTGCCAGGTGTCTTTAGTCAAGATCATCTTGATAAAGGAACAGCAGTATTACTCCCTTTTCTTCAGCAAGTTAAACATGGTCAGCTTGCCGACTTTGGTTGTGGTGCAGGTGTGATCAGTTGCTGTTTGGCAAAATCTCATCCGAATAATACAATTTTTGCGTTAGATGTCGATGCATTTGCATTACAATCAACCGCCCTAAGCCTTGAACATAATGGTATTCCTACAACTCAATTTTCTGTACAAGCGGTTACGGGTATTCAAGATGCGCCCCAAAATTTAGATGCCATCATCAGTAATCCTCCCTTTCATCAAGGTGTACATACTCATTATGCCGTGAGTGAAAATTTGTGTGCACAGTCTGTAGGACATCTTAAATCTAATGGTGAGTTGTGGATCGTCGCGAATCGATTTCTCAACTATCCCCTCTTAATTGAAAAATACATGGGCAGTTGCAGCATTAGAGCTGATCAAGAAGGCTTTAAAGTGCTTTATGCCCAAGCAAATTAATTTTTGTAAAATTGAAACTCATAAGGAAACTGGATGAGCGAAGCAAAACAAGGTGAACACCTACAGCGAAAATTAGGTGCTCGCCATCTCAACATGATTGCCATAGGTGGTTCCATTGGTACAGGTTTATTTCTGGCATCTGGTTCAACCATTGCCAATGCAGGACCTGGAGGCGCACTACTTGCCTACGCATTAATTGGTATCATGATTTACTTTTTAATGACCAGTCTGGGCGAACTTGCAACGCATAACCCAACTTCTGGCGCATTTTTTACCTATGGTAATAAGTATGTCGAAGAAGGCTTTGGTTTTGCACTTGGTTGGAACTATTGGTACAACTGGGCAATTACCGTTGCTTTTGAGTTGGTTGCCGCGCAATGGATTATGGCATTCTGGTTTCCTGATGTGCCTGGCTTTTTGTGGAGTGGTCTGTTCTTAATCATCATTTTTGCTATTAATGCGATGACTGTTAAGAGCTTTGGTGAAAGTGAGTTCTTATTTTCACTCATTAAAGTTATTGCCATTGTTGCCTTTATTATTATTGGTATGGCAACCATTATCAAAATTATGTTCACACCAAATGTAGCAACTTTTGCCAACTGGCATTATAAAGATGCACCATTTGTCGGTGGACTGCAAGCCATGATTGGGGTGGCAATGATTGCGGGATTCTCATTTCAAGGTACTGAAATGGTGGGTGTTGCAGCAGGCGAATCCAAAGACCCTAAACGTACAATCCCATTGGCAATCAAACAAATTTTTTGGCGCATTTTATTATTTTATGTCGTCTGTATTTTTATCATTGGCACATTAATTAGTTATGATGATCCACGACTGATTCAGGCCGCCACTAGCAATAATATCGCACTCTCCCCATTCACATTATTGTATGAAAAAGTAGGCTTAGCATTTGCGGCAAGCCTGATGAATGCAGTTATCCTGACCGCCATTCTTTCAGCAGGTAACTCAGGGATGTATTCCTCAACGCGTATGCTCTGGGACATGGCAAAACAAGGGCGTGCACCGAGATGGTTTGCGCGCTTAGATACCCGTGGTGTCCCAATGCGTGCACTCTATGCTACGACTGCCATTGCTGCACTTTCCTTACTTACGAGTTTTATTGGTAAGCAAGAAGTATATAACTGGTTACTCAACATGTCTGGGATGTGTGGTTTTATTGTTTGGTTGGGTATTGCTATTTCTCATTACCGATTCCGAAAAGGTTATCTCGCGCAAGGTTATAAATTAGAAGATCTTGCTTATCGAGCAAAATTCTTCCCTTTCGCACCTTGGTTTGCATTTATTCTATGTGCCATCATTATGCTTGGTCAAAATTACCAAGCCCTGTTCGGTGCAAAAGTTGATTGGTTAGGTCTATTGGCCACGTACATCACCCTACCCTTGTTTTTAATCATTTGGCTTGGCTACAAATGGAAATACAAAACCAAACTGATTGCTTACCAAGAGATGGATGTCCAACCTGAGCATGACTAAAACCCGAACTCGATAAAATTATTTGGAAATCTCTCTAATCACAAGTCGTTTTAGCCGAAGTACATGAAGATGGATACGATTAAAGTTTCCATCTCTATGCAAGCAAATTCGCTTTTACATAACCACTCAAATCAGCTCAGCGTTTTGATGACTAAAATAACGCAAGTTTAAAAACAGCATCCTAGTGATGCTGTTTTTTATTTCTATACGCTAAATTAAATCGCAATGAGACATTCACCCGATTCATTCAAGCAAGTCAGCGCTCATATAGAGACAATACAAGTTCATTACCTTCGATCAATATTCAATTTTGATCAAAACTTTTATTTGTCTGAAATAGGATGATTCAAAACTGCCCCTTATTGATCCTTCAACAAAATTTAAGGTCAAATTCCATGATATTAACTTTTTTAGAATATTTGCCAAATATGTGAAGCAAAAAAAATGACTCCGAAGAGTCATTTTTTCAATTTCAGATAATCAATTACTGAGCTGCTGGAGCTTGTGATTGATCAGCTGGAGCTGCTTGTTGGTCAGCTGGTTGAGCTAGAACTGTACGGCTACCAGTAATTGTAGCGAATACACGACGGTTCAATGCACGACCTTCTTTAGTTTTGTTGTCAGCAATCGGTTGATCCCAAGCAAAGCCTTGAGTTGTCAAGCGAGAAGCATCAACGTTATATTCATTTACAAGTGCAGATTTAACAGAGTTAGCACGAGCCAAAGACAAACGTTCGTTCAATTTACGAGGACCAGTGTTATCTGTGTGACCTTCAATACGAGCAGTCGCATTCGGGTATTCAGATAATTTTTCTGCTACTTTCGCAATTTCAGGTTTGTACTGAGCTTTGATGTTAGATTTGTTCGTATCAAAGAATACACGAAGTTCTAAGTTCAAGTCTTCAGTCAATTCTTGAGGTGCTGGAGCAACAACAGGAGCTGGTTCAACTGGTTGAACGTCAACAACTGGAGCAGCTGGCTTCAAGTGACCGCCGATAACAACGTTCAAACCTGCAAGCGCAGTGTAGTTCCAGAATTGTTCATCAAAGTTATAAGTAGCACGAGCTTCTGTACGTAAAGACAAAGCATCGTTCAAACGCCAGAATACACCTACACCTGTATTAGCCAATGTACCTTCTTCAGTGTTACCACGATTACGGCTGCCATCAGCATTAGTACGCTCTACACCATCAAATTTATATTTGTAGTGACCCGCACCAGCTAAAACATAAGGTTTGATTTTGCTGTCGTAGTTTTTAGTGATCAAGTCAGAAGTAACGTAGAAGTTACCGCTGATTTGTTGTTGTTTATACTCAGCACCAGAAGAAACTTTGCTAAGGTCTGGTTGTTTGATATCAACATCACCTTTAGTTTGTAGGTATTCTGCTTCAAAACCTAACCAAGGAGTAAGTTCAATACCAAGTGCAGCACCAACAGCTAAATCGTCCTGAGCTTCACCTTGACCTAGTTTAGAAGACAACAACTGTGATTGACCATTGTTGTGTTTAGTGTCTTGGAAAGTGTAACCAAGTAACAATGGCGTTACTGTTACACCAGCATTAGCTGCAACAAACGGAGAAGCTGCAAGCACTGTAGCAAGAGCAATACGACTCAATTTCATGGATATCCTCCAGAGATAACAATTGTTTTTAAGCAATGTTCGCTTAAAATTTTTGTTTGCTTACTGAGATACGGGCGTATCACAGTTTCTTTTTTTAAGCTCATCATTTTGCCTGAATCAATCACTTAAAACAACAACACAAGTGACTGATAATTCTAAGTAAGCAAATTATTGACAAAAATTCTTACAATTTCCGTTGTAATTCGGTAACTTTTTACTCAATTTTTACAAAAGAAAAGCTTATAAATAAACTCATGCATATTTTAGCAGTATTTAACTCATTTTCGTATTTTTTTAACACAATAAAATTTTACTTCTTTATCAACAACCTATAGAATTTAATTATGTACATGGAATAAATAATAAAAATGTCAATTAGATTTTTACAGGGTATTACTTTCATTGAACTCATCATGATCTGTTTTATACTCGTAATTAGCCTTATGCTGGCGCTGCCTTATTACACCAATTACAAGGCTAGACAAGAGTTTCAACTAATTCCTATCATTCTCAAACAGCATCTTGTACAAGCAAAATCAAATGCATACATTCAACATCGTGCTGCCGTTATGTGCTCAAGTGAAAATTTAAAACAATGCCAATCAAACCAATGGGATAAGGGGTTTATAATTTTTATCGATAACAACCAAAATAAACAAATCGATGAACAGGAAGTATTAATTACAGCCTACCCGTTATCACTAAAATATGGCACATTAATTTGGAAAGGAAGTTTAAATAATAGTTTTATTACTTTTCAGGGAGATAGTGGTCTTCCACGCGGTGCTATTGGTAGTTTTTATTATTGTTCAAACCTGTTGCATAAACAGCATAGAATTATATTAAATATGATGGGCCATGTGCGTACAGAAACCTCCAGTTGTTAATGACATCCATTATTAATAATCGTTATCAAAGTATTTTATTAGCATTCATTATTTTAAAATCATCTATAAAAAAGCCAAAACACACATATGCGCATTTTGGCTTAAAACTTTAAAATAAATGATGTATTAACTTAAAACAACTATTAACTATTTGATCCAGTTTGATATCCAGCTTGCGTTACGGCAGTAGAGATTTGATATGGATGTGAAAAGTCATTAAGTCCAGCCGCAGCTTCATGGATATCCTTCCCTTCTTTCACGACAAAACTATCAAAACCTGAACGTTTCAAATAATTTAGAACATCTTTAAAGATATCCCCGATTGCACGGAGCTCTCCCTGAAATCCTTGTCGACGCAATAAAGCAGCAAAGGAATAACCACGACCATCATTAAATCCAGCAAATTCAATGAAGATGGTTGCAAATTCCTGTAATGGATATTCATGATCTTCTGGTGAATCATCTACGGTTAAATATAAAGCTTTCTTGCCTTGAATTTGATCTAGTAATTCCAGCTGCGCTGTCGTGACAACCACATCACCGCTTGGAATATTGCCATCCTCATCAATCACTTGATACGTATTGTCAATAATTGTGCCATCTTTCAAAAGAACTTGTAATGTTGGATTAAGCATATGCACGCTCCTTGAATGGCTTGATCCCTACACGGCGGTAAGTTTCAATAAATTCCTCACCATCTTCACGTAAATCAAGATAAGTATTTAGAATTTCCTCAACCACATCTGGAACTGCATCAGCAGCGAATGAAGGTCCAAGAATATCACCAATAGATGCATCATGGTCTGCGTTTCCACCTAATGTAATTTGGTAGAATTCAGCTCCTTTCTTATCTACGCCTAGAATTCCAATATTCCCTACATGGTGATGACCACACGCATTCATACAGCCTGAAATATTGAGATCTATGTGCCCTAGGTTATAGACCGTATCTAAATCATCAAAGCGGCGGGTAATTGCTTCTGAAATCGGAATTGATTTTGCATTAGCCAATGAACAGAAGTCACCCCCTGGACAACAGATAATATCTGTAATGAACCCGATATGCGCACGTGCCATGTTGGCATTTTCAAGTGTTTGCCACAATTCGAACAAATCTTTTTGTGGAACATCTGCCAAGGCAATGTTTTGTTCGTGGGTCGTACGTAATTCACCGAAGGTATATTTATCTGCTAAATCGGCAATAAAATGCATTTCTTCAGTGGTCATATCGCCAGGTGCAATACCTGCACGTTTTAAACTGATCGTCACGACACGGTAACCATCGACTTTATGCGCATGGGTATTAATATTAAACCACTGCTTGAATTTCGGGTGTTGCTCAAATAACGGATTTAAGTCTTCATTTGGCAAAGTTTGATATTCAAAAGGCTTAAATACGTCATCCAATTTTGCCAAAAGTTCAGGCTGAACACGTAAATTTTGGCGTGTGTATTCAAACTCAGCTTCTACTTTTTCAGCAAAAACTTCTGGTGTCATCGCTTTTACAAGAATTTTAATACGGGCTTTGTATTTATTATCTCGACGACCATGTAAGTTGTAGACACGTAAAATCGCATCTAAATATGCAATGAGATCTTCTCGTGGTAAAAACTCACGAATTACGCTACCAATGATCGGCGTACGCCCTAATCCGCCGCCCACTTTAATTTTATAACCAATTTCACCAGCTTCATTTTTAACAATGTACACGCCAATATCATGAAATGAAGTTGCAGCGCGATCTACATCGGCCAAAGCAGAAACAGCAACTTTGAACTTACGTGGCAAGAATGCAAACTCAGGATGGAAAGTACTCCACTGACGTACCAACTCACATGTCGGGCGTGGATCGGCAATCTCTCCTGCAACAACACCCGCATATTGATCCGTTGTGGTATTACGAATACAGTTGCCTGATGTTTGAATTGCATGCATTTGAACGGTTGCTAATTCAGCCAGAATATCTGGTACATCTTCCAATGCTGGCCAGTTCAGCTGAATGTTTTGGCGTGTCGATACATGCGCATAACCACGGTCATATTCTTTTGAAATATCCGCAATTTTGCGTAGTTGCCTAGAATTCATCAATCCATAAGGTACAGCAATACGCAGCATTGGTGCATAACGCTGTACATAAAGACCATTTTGCAAACGGAGTGGTCGGTATTCGTCCTCGGTCAACTTACCCGCTAAATAGCGTGCAGTTTGATCACGGAATTGTGCAACTCGTTCATTCACCAGTTGCTGATCGAAATCAGTATATAAATACATGGCGTTCAGCTAGTAAGTTCAATTTATCTGCCATAGCATAAAGGGCTTTGCTTGATCAACAAAATGCTTTTTTTACATATTTAATAACGGTTTTATTGATAAAGCAGCTATAGCAATAAAAAAGCCCAACCGAAGTTGAGCTTTTTCTATGAAATTAACTATTATTTTTTATCTGGTAAGGCATAAGCAACAAGATAATCACCCATCTTGGTACCAAATGAACCATGACCACCGGCCATGATGACCACATATTGTTTACCGTTGATTTCATACGTCATTGGTGTTGCTTGACCACCCGCAGGTAAACGCGCTTCCCACAGCTTATCACCATTACTTACGTTAAATGCACGGATATAGTTATCCTGAGTTGCACCAACAAACATGACATTACCTGCTGTAGAAATTGAACCACCTAAACCAGGCACACCAATTTTAAGTGCTGGCAATTCGAATAGTTTTGGCAAACTGTCTCGAATCGTACCAATACGTTTTTTCCAAACCACCTGATGGGTATTCAAATCTACACCCGCCACAAAGCCCCAAGAAGGTTGCTTACATGGCAAACCAATTGGCGATAGGAATGCTGATATTTCAACACCATAAGGCACACCGTACATAGGCTGAACGCCTTGTTCAGTACCTGCACCTTTTGCAGTTTGCGCACGGTTTGGATCGGCAGGAATCAAGCGACTCACAAAAGGCAAACCAATTGGGTTCATGACTGCAACCTGACGGTCCGTATTGACAGACATACCGCCCCACTCAAACACGCCCAAGTTACCTGGGAATACCAATGTACCATTTTCAGATGGTGGCGTATAAATACCGTTGTAATTCAATTTTTTGAATTGAATACGACACATTAACTGGTCAAACATGGTTGCACCCCACATTTGTTTATCGGTTAATTTGTCTTTTGGTGCCAAGTCCAAATCAGAGAACGGTTGAGTTTTTGAGTACCATTCACCTTTGGTTTGTGGACCACGCTCAACAGATTGAGGTACTGGGCGTTCGGTAATTGGTACAATCGCTTTACCATTACGGCGGTCAAGAACAAAGACATTACCTGTTTTGGTTAATACATAAATCGCAGGAACAGTTTGACCTGATTTATCTTTAATATCAGCCAAAGAAGGTTGCGATGGTACATCCATATCCCACAAATCATGATGTGT
>JASGGM010000053.1:0-12372 GCA_047605045.1 Acinetobacter sp.
AATACCGCTACAATCCTTGCCAGCGTATAAGTTTTTCCTGTGCCCGGTCCACCTGTAATGATACTTAACGCTTGTTGACCAACCATATTTAAAGCTTGCCGTTGTTGTGGGTCGACCAGTAAATAATCGTAGTCCTTGGTATTGGCAGTGATAGGATGTTGGTTTTTCAGGCGGACCACTTGCTGTGCAAGAGTAGATTCAAGCGCATAGTAACGGTATAAATATAAAGCGTGACCATCGTAAACAAAGGGTGCTATGTGTTGTTCTGCATCGGTGGTTAACATAGGTACAAGTTTTTGCACCGCCTCTGCCGAAATATTCAGGCAACTGTCACCTTGCGCATGGGCAGCAAACAATTGCTGAATTATTTCATCTTGCTGTGAATTTCCTGCTGTCGCATCGGTACTGGACAACATATTTTTCAAATAATGTGCCCAAAGATTGACCTGTTTATTGTCATTTTTTTCAACAATTTGCTGTTGCTTACCCACAGAGTTATCCTCAGAGTTATTCACAAAGTTATCAACAGAGTTATTCTCAAAGTTATGCACAATATAAGATATTGAATTTAATTAAATAAACTCACTTTTCCTCAATTTAGCATAGCATTATAATGGGTACTCTGCCCAAATATGGCATCCAATCGTAAGATAAACTCTGTTGGCGGTTGCCAATGAATCACACCGTAATCTGCAACACCATTCATACCACGCAAATATAAATAGCTTGCGCCACCTAAATGTTGATGAATATCATAGTCTTTCAAGCGTATTTTCAAATAGCGATGTAATGCAACCAGATAAATACCTGCTTGTAGCCAATAACTGCTCGTCGTCATATTCTGTGCTAAAGCATCGACATAATAGTCCTGTTGATGCTCACCCAAATAATTACTTTTGTAGTCGGCAATATAGAAGCGTTGTCCATGTTGATAAACCAGATCAATCGCACCACTTAGAAAACGTGCAGATTCCGCATTGTTTAAATTTGGCATGACTTTACCATATTCAGCAAATAGCTTTTCAAGGCGTTGTGTGGCGAAAACGCGGTCAGACATTGCCATATAAAATGGGAATTCGGCCAAAATTTGGGTTGGTTTTAAGTCAGCAAGGGTTACGCCATCATGTAAAGCGGTATGAACGACCTGATGCAGCCACTGTGTCATGAGCGTTATAATATTTTCATATTCAGCAGTAACTTGAGGATTTTTACTAATAAACGGTGAAATATCCTGAAATTCGACTGGCAACAATTGTTGCAATAGCATTTTGCCTTCATTTTTGAATCGGCGAGCAACTGCATTACTCCACTCTGTCTCATCATGAAAATGGATCTGCTCAAAAAGATGGTGTAAAAATGTGCCTGCTTGTGGCCCCTGTGGAAATTTCTGTTGAATCCACGATAATGCCAACGGAGTGACCATGGTTGTCATATCTGCCGAATTTTGCAGTTCAGCTAGAGACAAAGGAGATGTATTCAGTGCTATCGGCTGTACATCTTCATCTGCCGAAGGTTGATATTCATCCACGTGTTCCGCCAACAAGTCTTGCACTTGCGCACGACTCAAATGTTGTGCCAAAGCGGTAAAACTGGTTTGACTGCGTGGATAAAAACGCTTTTGTGGGATGGGTTCAGCGACCATGGGCAATGGCACTGGCGTATGTTGCGCTTGAATAGCCACTGGACACTGTAACATCGCAGCTTCATATCCTGCATAACGGTGCTCAAAACCCTGCGCCTGATTTTTCCAAAATCCTAGTCCATCGTGTGACTGCTGCTGATCATCCCCCCAAATGGCATACACACGATAACTTGCGCGGGTCAGTGCCACATACCATAGGCGATGTTGCTCGGCTTCGGCACGCTGTTGATGTTGTGCAATCGCATTCGGGTCTAAACGGGATTTATCCTGAATTGCAATTACCCGCTTCAATTCAGGTTGCTGTGTTTCACTATTGAACTGTTCAAGTGTAGAAAAATTCAGTGTTTTCTGCGTTTCGACAAATTTACCATCTGCATTCAATAAAAAGACAATTTTAAATTCCAGCCCTTTCGACTGGTGAATGGTCATTAATGTTACGCCAGCAGCATCCGACAATGGTCTTTCCAGTTCCCAATCTCGATCGCTGGGTTGATGCAGTTGTTTAACATACCACTGATACAAATGCTGTGGGCCTGCATAATGACGACTATGCTGACTTAGCAGTTCGGTTAAATGGCGTAAGTTCACCACCACGCGTTCATTGTCACGACTCTGGCTCGCCACCAAGCGTTGCCAAAGATGAAACCGCTGTAACAGCGCCTGCCATGCGGTCAGGAAATTACGCTCAAACCACAATGTCCGAATGTCGCTCAAAGCTTCAATGTATTCAGAAAAACCCTCTGGCTGAAGTTGCTTTTGTAACAACTGCTCCGCAGTCAATGCGAATAAACGACTGAGTAATGCACGGCGCAATTTCGCTTCATCGTAAGGATGTAAAATGGCCGTCAGTACTGCCGCAACATCCTGTGCCAATGGATGGTCAAATACACTTCGTTTTGCAGGGCGATTGACACGTATTCCCAAGCGTTCTAATTCAAACTGGACTTTGTCCAACCCCGCATGATTCTTCGATAGCACAGCAATATCATCGGCAATGACGCCCTGCTTTCCTTGTGATATAGCAAAAAATAACTGCCCCGTATTGCCCTGATTCAGTAATTCCCGAATTTTCCATGCCACTTGTTGCGGTTGTTGCTGTTTGTCTGGCAATTGCCACCAACGTAAAGGCGTTGGGTTCTCTTGACCATCATCCATCAATGCAGGATGTGGCCGTTGCCCTGCAAACACAGGAAAATAGTGTACCTGTTCACCAAAATCAGGTTGGGTCTGGAACAGCGCATCGACAACCTCAACCAGCGGTTTAACCGAACGATGGTTATATTTGAGTTGATAAAACTTGCCTGATTTCTTTCGGACATCATGATAAGCCTGCACAAAAGTCAGCATATCACCGCCACGAAAACCATAAATGGCCTGCTTACGATCACCCACCATGATCATGCACCCCTGCATATAACGCCGAGGATCTCGCCAAATGGTGGCCAGCATATCATCCTGATCCTGATTGGTATCCTGAAATTCATCGACCAAAATCAGTGGATATTGGCGATGCACAAAACGGGCAAAAAACTGCCCCTGCTCACCTTGCAAGGCTTCAGCCAAAGTACGAATTTGCTGTGAAAATGTGGTTTCCCCAGCCTGTTGTAAGCGCTGCGGCAAACGAATCCGTACTTGTTGGCAAAGATAAAATCTCAGCTGCTCCTCTAAAGTTTGCAGGTCCTGATTAAACTGCTGTTGCGTTTGAAAAAACTGCCGCAACTGTTGCACAATCGGATGTTGCTCAAAACCATCTTTGACGGCTTCCGCACATTTATTGATGGCTTTTTTACAGCTTAAATCCTGTAAATTTTTCAGAATATTGGCATAATTTTTTGAAAATAAAACATAAGCGCCATGTTGCTGTAATGCCGCGATGAGTTGCGGCAAGTCTTCACAGAGTGTGGTTTTCATTAGACCATCTGTACGCCATTTTTTGGCGATAACCGCATGGTATGCGCCATGTTCATCGTAATATTCAGCAAGTTGCGGAATTTGATGTAAAGGCAGTGCGAGCAACTGCTGTAGTTGTGTTTCAAAATAAGCAATATCAATCTGTTGACCATTGGGCGCTTGCATGTGCGCCGATGCAAAATTAAGGCTGCTTTGCACCATGTCCATATAGACATCGACATTTTTCAGTTGCTGCTGCATCAATAAATAATCAATACATTGCTGTGGCTGGTGCTGAATCCATTCTCTTAAGATGTCATGCAGTAATTGTTTGGTGTAGGTTTTGGCTTGATCGGTAATTTCAGCGCGTTCAATGCGTCCACTTTCAAAAGCAAACTCTCGTAACAGTTTTTGGCTAAAACTATCGAGTGTCCCGACAAATAGTTCATCCAGTTGATCAATCACCAGTTTTAAGCGTTCACAGGCATAGCCCACCCGACTGGAAAACTGTTGTAGTAATATGGCTTGCAATGGGTCTTTGTTTTGCAGTTGTTGTGCTTCTTGTATGTTCTGCGCTTCGGTTGCGCTTCGGCGCGCATTAAAAAAACGATAGCTGTCGATGAGCCTAGCGCGGATACGACTTTTCAATTCCGCTGCTGCCGCGCGGGTAAATGTGGTTGCAATCACCTGTCGTGGCAAATATTTTTCTAATAAAATTCGCACCATCAGGCTCGACAAGGTATAGGTTTTCCCTGAGCCTGCCGAAGCTTCAATCCAATGTAATCCTGCAAATGTAATCTCTGCAATGGGGTCATAAGATACCTGTTCATTCGACCTGCTGTTCATACATTACCCTCACACTGCATATGCTGGTAAATCGGGGCATACAATTGGTAAGCGTAACGCTGACACGCATTGATGAGTAACGCCGTGGCATCTTGTTCTTGTAAAATAAACTGCCAATCTTGGTGTTGTTTGGTCGAACGGTCTTCTTTCACTGAGAATTGTGTATTGAAGTTTTGTTCGCCTTGCCACTGTTTTAATAATACCGATATGTCCTCTATCACCATCTGCCCACGATCATCTTCAATCCATTCAATTTGTTTTTGTTTTTCCATCGGTTTTAACAGCAACGCCGCGGGCAGTACCAAAGGCGCTTGTTGTCCTGCAATCCAGGCTGCATGCCAATCTTGCAAATAATGCCGAGCCTGTTGTGAATTGATGCCCGAGCAAATGACGGTATAATCGCTAAACACCACAATACGCTGTAAATCATGCGCCGCCGTATCGAGATATGCCAGCCACAATAAATATTCAAGCCATGTTTTGGCACGTCGTTCTGCCCGACTACTCGATGGATTCAGACTGACCCAAAGTTTATCCTGTTGTTCAGGGACATCTATGCGCAAATGTAAGTCTTGCGACAATTGCAACAGGTGTTGCGTGGTGATGGTCGGCTCAGGCGCATATTGATGCAATTTATCCAACAACAATTGATACTCCGTGATACTGATTTGCCAAGTTGCTTGTTGCACCTTGCCCACGGGTAAGCGGTCTGCCAAGAGTTTTGGGTCGAGTTGAAATTGATGATCTGTGCTATGTTGCGCGATAGGGTAGTGTGAATCGTGTTGTTGTAAAAAGTCCCGAACTGCATAGCGTCCCAAACCATCCAGCAATAACGGTTCCATATCAATTTCATCGTCATTGGCATGTAAATTTTCGACACCCAATGTTCTTAAATAAAGCTGTGCAGGAAACGTGACATCGTTCAACCATTGATGACTATTCAGCGTCACCACATCTTGAGCCAGCATTGCGCCAGATTGCCCATGCGATGGATGCGTCCATGGCTTGAGTGGCGTTTGACTCCACGCTTGGCGTTGCCCTGTAGCATTGGCAATGTTATGAGCCACATAAAACCACGAGTCTTGAAAGCGTTTGATGTGCGCATCATGAAAGCCCGCAGGGTCGAATGGCTGTAAGGGATGTACATAAAACAAACTTTGCAAATGTTTGGCAATGTCAATACCGTGTATGTTGATGGTCTCGGTTATTTCGCCACACGCAGCTGAGTCTTGCACAGCAGGCTGTACAATAAATGCCAAATGATCAACTAATTCTTGTACCACACTGGCAGGTTGACGAATTTCACCATCATTGACATCAAAGCCATTATAGAACATCCAAAATTGTTCTTTTGCCAGCAATAAAGCATCTAAAAATGCACCCTGATCATCTTCGATACGTGAACGGTCACCCAACTGTGGTTTAAGCACAGACATTAAATCAAATGGAATTTTTTGTTGTCGATTTGGAAACACCCCACTGTCCAAATTTAACAATACCATCAATTTGTAAGGAATCGGCCGAATTTGCCCAATTTGACTAAAGGTGATTTCTCCACTCGGTTGAGCCTGCTCCAGATTGCTCTGCAATTGTTGTTCAATTTCTTCCAGTAAGTACGACAAAGGCAAACTTAACTGTTGTAGATGGGTGTGCGCATCTACATTGTTCTGTTCATTTTGAAAGGAGAGACTCAACATTCGTTTAAATTTAATCAGAATTTCAGAAATTTTTTGAAAGGCAGTATTGCTACTCAGCAATGCTACACGCGCGTTGTTGGGTCGTGCCAAGTGTGGCGCTTTTTGTGAAAATGTCGCGACTTCATCAATCAACACATCAATCCAGTATTCTATATTTTGATTGTGCTGCAGCGTATCTCGATTCGATTGTTGATCTAATTCATCTAACCAGAAACGGCGATGTTGCAAATCCTGATATATCTGAATCAGTGTGGCAATTAAAGAGAAATCTTCGGTGTTGACATTGGCATCACTCAATGTTTCCCCCACAATGACATGTGCTGGCACAGCATAGCCCATAACCAAACGGTCTAAAGCAAACTTAAAACTAAAACGATAATCGTGATCTTGTGGGTTTAACTCTTGCGCCAAATGCGTTGCATCTAAACCACGTTTGAATCCCGCCTGTGCCAACAGCGCCAGAATACGTTCGATGGCAGCAACATCCAGACCATAATGTTGTTGGGTTGCCAATAGACTGAGCCAGTCGGCAAATTCGGCAAATTGAAAGCGTCGTTGGGGCAAGCGAATTCGTTCGACCAATGCTTGCCATGCCTGTAACACATCGAATTGTACCACCCCGCCAATTTTGATGGCGAGGTAAGGCATTTCGGTCCCCTGATGTTGTGTTCGCGAGGATGTCCAAATTGGCGCAAATACACTGCGAATATGTGGCTCCAGTGTTTTTAAATTGGGACAGAGCACTAAAATATCATCTAATCGGCGAGGCTGTTCAGGTGTTGATTGTGCCAACCAATGCAATAATTGCTCTTTTAATACTTCTAGCTGACGTAAAGCTGAATGACAGACATGAATTTGAATGGAATGATCATGATCCTGTAAAGCAAATTGATGCTGTTCAGGTTCCATCAAATATAAAATATCAGATTGCACTTTGCCCAATAGCGTGTCGGGGTAATTTTCATCAAACACATCATGCCATTCCCCCTCTTCCCCTGCGGAAAGACTCGCCAATAACGAGAAGTGATCTCGTGCTTGTTTACCAAATCGCGTGAGCAATGGATGCCGCGATTCACGCGCTTCGGCATTAAAATTGAGGGTAAATTCATTGAAAAATTTAGCAATATCCTCATCACTTACCGCTTTTCCGTATTGACGATTTTTTTCAATAAAGCGCTCTTTGACTTTGACATCGTATTGTTTTTTCCAATTTGGATCGACACTATCCGCCCAGTATTCCTGCGAGGGGTTGTAGTGAAAAATATAGACATCTAAATACTGTCCCAAGCGTCTTAGAAAATGTAATTGACTTGGTGCCAGTTCAAGCAAAGTAAAAATCGTTACTTGGGCTGGTAACTGTTGTAAAGCTTCGTCTCGCTTGTATGGATCGTCCAGAATATGCCAAAAATCATGATCAATCTGGCGCATTTCCTGAAAATCTTGATGAAAAACATGTTGCCACAACCAGCGTTGCCACGCCTCTAGTTGTTGTATTTGTTGCAAATACTCTGCGGTGATACTGGTTTCATAACTATTCAAGGCTTGTTCGATATCAATTGCCTGATGATTTCCCCATTGTTTCAGCCAATTACTGCGGCATTGACAGGGTTCATGATCGGCATGCATGCACTGTCCGCGATAAGTCATATAGTGGCTAAATAAGCGGGAAACCTGTTCTGAAACCCAGTACAGCATGCTTTGTTTTTTCTTGCGCTGTTCATGCGTCGGCAACTGCGAGGCACTGTCGTAAATCCGTTGCAAAATGGCATATAGTGGATGATGTTGATCCATATCCAATTGGGTCGGTTGAATATACGGCTGAAGCACATCATAAATTTGCCACTTCATAATGATGCGTGGAATATTGGCTTGTCGTACACGCTCCTGCTGATGAATGAGCACCTGTTGATAGGCATACCACTGGAAAGTCTGAATTCGTTGATGGAATACTTGATTGGCACTAATGCCTTGATATTGGGAGATGTATTGTTTTAACCATTGTTCAATAGCCAGATTAGGTACAATAAAATGCTGCGGTTGTAAGGCTTGTAATGGCGATGCTTGTCCCTGTGCTTGTTGCTGCACCATCAACACCTGAGCCAATATGTCCAGTCGTTGACTTTGACAAACATGAATTCCCATAACATATCCTTACTTGAATCGCGCTTAAACTTCATTCACATTTTAATACACGAAATGATGCACAATGCAGCTATTTTAGGTTTAAATACAATTAATTGTAACTTAAGGAATAACATATGAAAATTGATAACATCCCTGATTCCATCGATCCAAATTTGAATCTTGAACAGGCTCGCCGTGAAAGTTTAGAGCTAATAAAAAAACGGGCTTATCTGTCAGCAGGTGCCGCTGTGATTCCAGTACCTTTTCTTGATGTCGTGGTGGATATTGGTATTTTGTCGCAACTGATTCCTGAAATTAATGCAAAATTTGGTTTAAACCCCGAACATGTCAGCGTCTTCGATCCAAAGACAAAAGAAATTCATTGGCATGAATTACGTAAACGAGGTATTCAATTTTCTGGCCTCGTGGTTGCCCGCACTGGCATTAAACAATCTGTGAATGGTTTTGTCAGTAGAATGCTCACCAAACAAGTAACGAAGTTCATTCCATTGGGTGGGCAAATTGTTGCAGCCAGTTTAGGTTATATCGTGTTTAAGAAAATTGCATCTGCACATGTTGAAGACTCCTATAAATTGGCTAAAAGCATCCAACTCAAACAAAAAGCACAAGGTGCTGAAGTCATCTAAGACGCGATATGTCTTCGGGGGAATGTTCTGCTTCATTCCCCGCTTTAAAAAACAACAGATTAGTCAGCTTTTAACTGTTTTAGAATAGCTTTCAATACGGCTAACCGTGCCTGTTTTTTATTGTCCGTAGCGATGACATACCACGGCGCATAATCGGTGTTGGTACGTTGAAACATATCTGCCGCAGCCTTTAAATAATCGTCCCATTTCGCACGATTGCGCCAGTCTTCCTCGGTAATTTTAAAACGTTTGTGTGGTGTTGTTTCACGTGCTTTAAAACGTTTTTCCTGTTCATCTTTATTAATGGCTAACCAGAACTTGATCACAACTGTTTGTGTGTCCACCAGACCTTTTTCAAAACGATTGATTTCGTCATACGCACGTTGCCATTCATAAGGCTGTGCAAACCCTTCTATCCGTTCCACCAATACACGTCCATACCATGAACGATCAAAAATATTAATCGGACTCGATTGTTCCAGTTTGGTCCAAAACCGCCATAAATAAGGATGACGCAACTCATAACGTTCTGGAGCTGCAATGCTATGAATATCGTATTCTCGAGGATCCAGCTTTTTTAGAATGCGTTTAATCGCACCACCTTTCCCTGCCGCATCCATCCCTTCAAAGACAATCACGACTTGTCGTTGATTCAAACGTAAAGCTTCCGCGACTTTACGCGTTAATTTTTTTAACTGTTTTTTATACTCTGCCGACTCAATCGTTTCGGCTTGCACATCTACAATTTCCTTTGGTATTGGTGCTTGTCGCCAACGTTGCAACACGGGGCCAGTATGTTTCGGTAAATGTTGTAGACTATGCAAAATATGGCGTGCAAAACTTTGATGACTCCATTGTTGATCTTCACCATCAATTACCAACCAATCGTCGGTGAAACGCTGGCGCAGTTTTTGAATATTGTCATATTGCTTTTTATTACGCCAATCTAATCCATGCAGCTTATGCCACTGCTGTTCAGAGCTATCCATATTATCTAAGCGTTTTTGCAGTGATTTCCATGATAAATCGAACCAGAACTTCACCACCTCCACATTATTATTTTTTAAATCTTGTTCAAATTGGCGCATTTGTTGCACATAAGCATCAAATAAAGTTTCATCCAATGGCTTAGAGACATGCATAGCCGTCGTCAGTAAATCACTATACCAATTGCCGAACAACACCACAATTTGCCCTTCAGAGGGAATAAAATGGGCATAGGGTTTCCAAAATGCTTCTTTGTTTGACAGTACATGCGCTGGATCGGCTTTTACCCTTAAATAACGCGGATCAACCCATTCTCGCAGTTGCTTTACTGCCTCACCTTTTCCTGCCAACTCAATGCCACTCACCAACACCAATACGCTTTTCGCTTGGTCTGTCCCTGCACTTTTCCGCAATTGATGTTGAGCGGCAATTAATTCATACGATAGTTGTTCTTCATTGATCAGTATATCGGTGTCTTTTCGATCATTCATAGCCTTTCCCAATGTTATCCTTTTTCTTCAGTATGTTAATTTAATGATCATCACTTTTGATCAAAATTATGTCTATAATACTGGCTTTGTGCGGTTGGGGATATGCTGCTTTGTATTGTCCCTGAATTTTTGAGTAGTGTTCATGTTCGGTACCCTGTGTTCAGCGTTATTACCCATTGTTGTTGCCTTAGTGCTTGGCTGGTTTGCAGGGAAAAAGTTACCCTTTTCTTTGCGTCAACGCTGTATTCAATCCATTGGTTATCTGGTGTGGTTATTGCTAATCGCCATTGGTTGCCAATTTGGCGAAGTGCTGTTTAACCCTACAATTGGTCGGCAAATCATTATCGATTCCATCGTATATTCGACCCTGATCTCGATCATCACATTTGCAGGATTTTTTAGCGTCAAATCTCGGCAAAGCCAGCAAAAAATTCATCTTAAAGCGTTATGGCACCCTATCAAAGCCTGTGCATTGGCCATGAGTATGGTCGGCATTGGCTTAATCCTTTATTTACTTGCACCGCATTGGAATAATGAACATCTTGCAAATTGGCTATTGCTCATTTTAATTGTCTGCATTGGCGTCGACCTGTCAAATATTCGTTTGCAAAAACTAGAAAAAATTCATTTTATTGTGCCTGGTTTTGCCATCATAGCGATGTGCATTGCAGCTTATCTGGCCACGTTCATCCTTCAGCATTCTTTTTTAGAATTACTTACCATTGGCAGCGGTTTTGGCTGGTTTTCACTGTCGGGGTCATTGGTTGGAAAATTACTGGGCAGTGAAGCAGGTACTTTTGCATTATTGACAGACTTATTTCGTGAATTTTACGGTATTTTATTGTTATATCTTTTTGGCACCAGCATGCCATTACGTGTTATTGCAGTCTGTGGCGCCACAGCAATGGATTCAACATTACCGCTTGTTAAAGAAAATTGTAGTCAGCAAGATGTACAAATTGCAATCTTTAGCGGTTTTATCCTCACCCTCATTGCACCCTTTTTGATTATCTTTTTAAGCGCATTCATTTAGCAAAAAAAATGCCACGACATATCGTGGCATTCATGCTGTTTCGCTGTTAAGTCGCTAACACCGCTTGTAACACTTGTTGTTCCAATTCAGCAAAGCGCACACCTTTTTGTCTTGGTCGTTCCAAATCTACCGTAAATTGATGTGCAATATGACCTTTATCCAACAAGATAATACGGTCTGCCAACTGAACTGCTTCACTGACATCATGGGTTACCAACAATGCAGTAAAACCTTGCTCACGCCATAATTTTTCAATCAGATTTTGCATGTCCAGACGTGTAAGTGCATCTAGTGCACCCAATGGTTCATCTAGAAGTAGAATACGCGGTTGATGCGACAATGCCCGTGCCAATGCCGTTCGTTGTCGTTGCCCGCCCGATAATTGACTTGGCCACAACGGTGATTTCTCTTTTAATCCCACTTTTTCAAGCAATTGTTCTGCTTGTGAAAGCTGCTCTTTCGGTAAACCCAATTGCACATTGTGCAATACGCTTTTCCACGGCAATAAACGTGGGTCTTGGAACATGACACGAATATCGCTAGGTTGAATTGGTTTACCTTGTGCAGAATGGAAATCTATACGGCCATCACTGCTCTCTTCTAAATTTGCAATTAAACGGAGCAAAGTACTTTTACCACAACCACTACGCCCCACAATCGCAACAAACTCACCCGCCTGAATATCCAAATTAAGGTTTTCTAGAACTGTGACTTCGCCATAATATTTATGCAGATCCTGAATTAGAATATCTGCACCCGCTTGTGATGCTTGAGTTTTATGTTGGCTCCGTGCCTGTGAATGCGTTTCCTCATTCACCAATCCTGCTACACTTAAATTCGTCATTTTCAGTCACCCTGTATTCATTAGGATTGTTGATAACCAGCATGCCAACGCAATAAATAGCGTTCCAAGCCTTGCGCCAGAACATCGGCCAATTTACCCAATAAGGCGTAGAGTAGAATACCGACCAATACGACATCAGTTTGCAAAAATTCGCGTGCATTCATGGTCATA
>JASGGM010000054.1:0-12195 GCA_047605045.1 Acinetobacter sp.
GATCCACATTGGCAGTGGTCAATCCATTTTTACCATATGCTTTATAGTATTCAAACCGCACGCCAGCATCAATTCTTAACTCGGGTAGAATTTGCCATTCATCGGCTAAAAAAGCCGCGTAATTTGTACCGCTATATGAGGCATTGACCTGATTTGTAGTGGCACTAACAAAACCATCACGTGTAATTTGTACGCCATTATCAAGATATAGATTGATTCGTTGGGCATTGGGTTCCATGCTTAACAACACATTGTTCCCCTGATACCAGAGATCATCGACACGATAATGTGCAAGATAGGCACCTACTGTAACAGTATGGTCGCCAAAATGACGACTTAAACGCAAATCATTGCTAAAAGACTCAATATCTTTATCAATTGAATTGAGTGCTGCAACAATGACAGGTGTGGATAAATCGGTAATACTTTGCCCAGTTGTAGCATAGGAAGCACTGCCCGAAGTGGCTTGCCCGACACTGTTTACAATATTGGCATTACTATTGACTGCAGTAATTCGCCCACTGATATAATCTCCTAGGGTCAGTGGTGTCGCACTGGTAAATAATGCGCGTACATCAGCAGTGCCTTTTAAAACACTGGCACGATTGCTTAAGGTCCATTTATCAAAGTTTAAATTAAGGGTTGTACCGAATAAATTCAGGTCAATGGTACGCCCATCGGAATAATCTCTGGACAAGGTCTGATTTGGTGCAATTTCCAGATTCAGATTACGCAGGTCATTGCCCTGTAAAGTATCTGTGCGCTGATCGAAACCAGGGTAGGTGCTTAAGTTACCATTATTGGATAGTAATGGAGCAGGGGTAAAAAATGCATTGCTATCACGGGTTTTGCGTACATAAAAAGTCAGATCGTTGCCATCGCCCCAGCGTTTACTTAGTGTTGCGCTGAGCTGTCCACCATCATCGGCAGGATATTGAGTATCTCTAATACCATCACTTTGCCGATAAAAACCGCCTACTGTGCCGTACCAGCCATCGGCAATTTTACCACCATAGTAACCATCAACACGGTATAATCCCTCACTGCCAAGGGTGACACCAACCGTACCTTCTGGGATATCTTTGCCTTTTTTCTGAATAAAATTAACGGTTAATCCCGGGTTGCCATTGGAAAAAATTGGGCTGGGACCACCACGTAACACTTCCATACGTTCTATGGTTTCATCAACACGGAATAAACTAAAACCTTCAAGGAAATCCAGTGTTGAAGGTACAAAAATAGGCGAGCCATCGAGCTGTACTGTAGCGAAACCACCGCCGCCGTTCTGAGGAAAACCTCGTACCCCAACATGTAAGCCTGCAACGCCACCTGTCGTTTCCGCAAAAACCCCAGGAACAATTTTCATTAAATCGGCCGTACTTTGCGGTGCGAGTTCCTGAATTTTTTCCTGACTTGCTGTTGAAATAGAAAAACCTGCATCCAGTTTGCGAATAGCACTGTTATGAGCGGTACCAGTGACTACAAGTGTTTCCAATTGTTTTACATCTTTAACTTGTGTTTGTGTATCTTCGGCAAATGACTGTTGGGCAATCACAGCCATCAAAAAACTCACGGTAACAGATAGTTTGCTTTTTAATATTGACTTCATATAGGCCCCAGAATAATGGAAAGATTATGAAATAAGTTATCTGCCTAGTGAGTACAAATAATAGGTATACTTTATTAGGAGTAACTATATGTTTTTAAATTTGATTTTTGTTTAAAATGGTTTATTTTGAACAAATTTGGATCAAATTCAAAGCGCTTTGAATTTTATTAAACTTTATATATAAACTGAAATAATAAAAACATCGGCTCATATTATAAATTTGTATAAAACGTTTTTAAGCAGTGTAAATTCATTACAGAAAAAATAAATTATTGAAAAAAATGAAATTTTATATTTATAAAAAAGACAATATCGTTGTTTAAGTGATAAATGACTGGATATCGCAAAAGAATAGTCGATAAAATGCGATACGAGTATATTAACTAGGCATTGGTTTTATGTCACTGAAACAAATTGCACAGGAATTAGGTTTATCTTTAACCACAGTCAGCCGTGCATTGAACGACTATCCGGAAGTGTCTGCAAAAACTAAAAAGAAAGTAAAAGAAGTTGCACAGCGTTTGGACTATATCCCGAATCCAATTGCCCGTGGTTTGGCACTTGGCAAGGCTAATGCGGTCGGTATAGTTTTTCCAGCTACGGTCAATGATTTGGGTGATGTGAATTATTTAAAAGTATTGTCCGCCATGAGTGAACGCTTTGCACAAGAAAGGATTGATTTATTTATTATTTCTGCTTCTTCTGAAAATGAGTTGGCAAGCTATGAACGTATTATTCATGGCGGAAGGGTTGATGCGTTTATCGTACCAAGAACGAAAGTACATGATGTCAGATTAGACTATCTTCAACAAAAAAAAATTCCTTTTGTTGCACATGGACGAAGTGATGGTTGTCATCAGCCCTATGCTTGGTTTGATATGGATAATGCTTATGGTGCGAAATTAGCAGCATTACATTTTATGGATTTGAACTGTAAACGGATTGCCTATTTTTGTGCAGATATTGCCTATAATTTTATCCATCAACGTTACAATGCTTTTCAGCAGACTTTATCTCAAGCATCTGATATACAGTTAGACACTTATCATAGTGGATTAGAACAAAGTAGAGGCTATCTGGCAGCGCAAGAGATGTTAGATTCACCACAACGACCAGATGCAATTTTTATCGATAATCATGCTGCTGCTTTTGGTGTATTGTTGGCATTATCTGAAGCAGGTTTAAAAATTCAAAAGGATATACAGGTTATCGTATACGGGATGTTATCCGATACAGCTATAGCATTGACCAAAGGAATTTCAACTATACAAATACCACAGCAAATTAATGCTGGGCATGAATTAGCAGATCTTATGCTCAAAGTATTACACCAAGAAGATATTCATACCTTACAAGTATTACATCGCCCTGTTTTAGTTACTGGAAGCTAGATATATCTAGCGTTATCGTCGAGATAGATGTATTTCTATGCGTATGTATATTCAATAATAAATGCAGCTAACCTCATATTTGAGAATTTGATCGCTCGTATGCCATGCTAATCTAAACGCATCCATATGAATCTTACATTTTTATTAATAATTAAAAATTTTATAAATAATTAAAAATTTCATAAATAATTAAAAGTACATGCATTGCCGTTTTGGCAATGGTTTCTTGCAAAAAAAGTGATTGTCGAGAAAGCACTTCTCCTCCTATCTTAGATTTAAATTAAAAGTATTTAGATCAGCGTGGGGACAAGATCAATATGACAAAGCAGTTCAATTGTATGATGATCGGCGGGGTTGGCGTATTACTGTCTTCCTATGCACAGGCCGATTTTTTTAAAGATTCAACCGCTTCACTGATGTTGCAAAATTATTATATGGATTCCGATTACCGTAACGAAAAAACGGCGACTCGACCACAGCAAAGTAAAAAAGAAGAATGGGCACAAGGGGCAACATTAAATTTCACTTCTGGTTTTACCGAAGGAACGGTTGGGGTAGGGCTTGATGTACTGGTAATGTTAGGTGTGAAATTGTATGCCGACCCTGACAGTAGTGGTACGGGGTTATTACCAGTATCGAGTACAACATTGGCAGGTCATCCGTCATATGCTCATGAAGCGAAAGATATTTATTCGAAAGTGGGGGCAACTGCAAAAATTAAGTATGACAATAACCTTTTAAAATATGGCGCCATTATTCCAAAAGATGTTCCTGTTTTACTCGCAAATAATGCTCGATTGTTTTCACAATCATTTCGTGGTTGGGAATTTCAATCGACACAAATTCCAAAAGTAAATTTCAAAGCTGGATGGATTGATCGTGTCAAGCAACGGGACGCAGTGACTTATGATGAGTTGGGTATAGATACAGGCTATACCCGTTATACTCAAAGCCGTCCGAGTGATCACTATATCTATGCTGGCCTAGATTATAAGTTCAGCACCGATCTTGTCGGTAGCTATTATTTTAGTCAGTTGAAAGACAGTTATAAGCAGCATTATTTGGGAATGAAAGCCTATCGTAAGCTCGGTATCGGCAAGTTAACCACGGATGTGCGTTATTTTAAATCTTCCGATGATGGTGAAGCACTGGCGGGAAAAATTAATAACCAGATGTATACGGCCAGTTTCAGCTATAAGTTACAGCATCATCAATTCGATTGGGGATATCAAAAAGTAGATGGGGGACAAGCCTTACCTTATTTAAAAGGGGCTGGGCCTTATACACCAACCACTGTCATGGTGAGCTATTTTATTTTGCCCCATGAACGTACATGGTGGGTGAAATATGATTATGATTTTGCAGGTTTGGGTGTGCCAGGTCTAACCGTGTCGAATAAATATTTGTCGGGTTCTCACGCCAAAATCAGTGGCAGTACGCAAGAACAAAAAGAATGGGAATGGGATAAAGAATTGGCATATACCGTGCAAACAGGGAAGTTTAAAAATCTATCTTTGCGCTTACGCCACGCTACATTTCGCTCTACGCTCGATCGGGCCATTGATCAAACCCGTGTCATATTAACGTATACCTTTCACTTAAAATAGGATATCAATGATGAAACTACCTTTTTCAAAAGCAGTTGAAAGTAATGGTCTTTTATTCCTTTCTGGCGAAGTGCCGATGGATACGACAGGAAACATTCCTGAGGGGATTACGGCACAGACTCAGCAGGTATTTAAGAATATCAGTCAGACATTGGCACAGCATGGTGCGCAATTTACAGATGTAATGAGTGTGACCGTGTATCTGACAGATAAAACCGATTTTGCTGCATTTAATGAGGCTTATAAAGCTTATTTTGTTGAACCTTATCCTGTTCGAACCACGGTGATTGCAGATTTAGTGATTGATGCCAAAGTTGAAATTACCGTCATTGCAAAATTAAAAGGATAACCTATGTCTAAGGAAGTTGTGGTTCTAGGTGCAGGAATGGTGGGGATTTGCACTGCAATACATTTAAGAAAAAATGGTTATGCAGTAACGGTGATTGATCAATCGGCACCTGGAACTGGGACTTCCTATGGCAATGCAGGTGTTATTCAACGCGAAGCGGTGGAGCCTTATGCTTTTCCTCGCCAACTGCAAAGCTTAATACGTGTGGGTTTGAAACAGGATGCAGCGGTCAATTATCATCTCAGTGCATTGCCATCTTATGCTGCTCCTTTATTGAAATACTGGAAAAACTCTGCGCCTCAACGTCATCAAGCGATTTCAAGGGACTATGCTGCTTTAATTGAAGTGGCTTTGGATGAACATCAAGCGTTAATTGAGGAAACACAAGCTGAAGATTTAATTATCAAAGGTGGTATGGTTGAAGCATATCGGACTGAACAGGTCTTACAGCAGGGTATTGCACATGCTGAACATGTACAACAATGCTATGGGGTGCAAAGCCAGATTCTAAATAGGCAACAATTGAATGTACTGGAGCCGAATCTAACAGCCGATCATCCCATTATTGGCGCTGTACATTGGACGCAACCGTGGAGTGTGATTGAGCCGAGTGAGTTGGTACAACGTTATGCCCAATTATTATTACATTTGGGTGGACGTATTATTCAAGCGGAAATTTTAGAGTTACAGCAACAAGCATCGTCTTGGAAAATTCACACGGTGATTGGTGCTGTTGAAGTACCTGACGTCGTGATTGCTTTAGGCCCATGGTCATCAAAATTTATTTCGGCATTGGGTTACGATAATCCGATTTTTATTAAGCGCGGATATCATCAACATTACACTGCAGGGGCAAAGATTCATCGCCCGATTTTTGATGCCGAACGTGGCTACGTATTGGCACCCATGAAACGGGGGACGCGTTTAACCACGGGGGCCGAATTTGCCCATTTTTCTGCCGCAGCAACACCTGTACAACTTGAAAAAACACAACAATTTGCACGGGATTGGCTCGATTTGGGTGAAGCACAAAATGAACCTGCATGGTTAGGTGGACGACCATGTAGTGTCGATATGAAACCCTATATTGGTGCAGCCCCGAAGCACAAAGGACTATGGTTTAATTTTGGACATGGTCATCAGGGCTTTACTCTAGGACCTGCCAGTGGGCGACTCTTGGCGGAAATTATGCTGGATCAGGTGAAATTGTTACCCGATGACACAATATTTTCACCGCAGCGCATGATGCGCTAATGTAAATGGACAAGACGATGAGTAGTTTAGATAAACATCAATCTTTGAGAAATGACCCTGTTATTGCAGATCTGATTGCATTGAAAGAAACGCATTGGTTTAATCCGCAAAGTGGTCGTCTGGCTGAAGGTTTAGCCTATGTTGGACTGACCGAGCAAGATGTTGCGGATGCCCATGCAAGACTCCAGCGTTTTGCACCTTATTTGATGACGATTTTTCCTGAACTAGAAGCAACACAGGGGATAATTGAATCTTCTTATCAAGCCATTCCTGCAATGCAAACAGCACTGCAAGATCATTACCATAATGATATTTCTGGGAAATTATTGATCAAGCTAGATAGTCATTTGCCAATCTCTGGATCAATAAAAGCCCGCGGCGGCATTTACGAAGTCTTGGCACATGCTGAAAAACTGGCGATACAGGCGGGTTTACTGAGTGTAGAAGATGACTATCGCATATTGGCCACCCCAGCATTACAGCAATTTTTTGCACAATACAGTATTGCCGTAGGTTCTACAGGAAATTTAGGACTTTCGATTGGTATGATGAGTGCCAAAATGGGCTTCAAGGTAACCGTGCATATGTCTGCCGATGCACGGCAATGGAAAAAAGATAAATTAAGGGCACATGGTGTTGGCGTGGTTGAATATGCTGAAGATTATGGTGTAGCTGTTGCACAAGGGCGTGCATTAGCGCAGCAAGATCCCAACTGTTTTTTTATTGATGATGAAAATTCGAAAACTTTATTTTTAGGTTATGCCGTGGCAGGGCAACGCCTGAAGCAACAATTTCAACAAGATGGTATTACTGTGGATGCAGACCATCCCTTATTTGTCTATTTGCCTTGTGGTGTTGGTGGTGGCCCAGGGGGCGTCGCATTTGGCTTAAAACTTGCTTTTGGCGATGCGGTACATTGTATTTTTGCCGAGCCGACACATTCGCCGTGTATGTTATTGGGCGTTTATACGGGGTTGCATGATGATATTTCTGTACAGGATTTAGGAATTGATAATCGAACAGCAGCGGATGGTCTGGCGGTTGGACGTGCATCGGGTTTTGTTGGACGAGCCATGCAACGCCTGATAGATGGTTACTATACGATTGATGATCAGCGTTTATATGATCAGCTCGGTGTATTGCACGATGTAGAAAATATCCAGTTGGAACCTTCTGCATTGGCCGGTATGTATGGGCCTTTGCTAACCTCGACCGATGTCGATTATCAGACGATGCATGCTTTCACCGTAGAGATGATGAATGCTGCAACGCATTTGGTCTGGGCGACAGGTGGGGGTATGGTGCCTGATGCGGAATTTAAACAGTATTTATCGAAAAGTCGGGAAAGTATGGCAAGTGCAAAGACAAGTTCCGTCTAAGCAAAAAATCTCTTATGATGCAATAGATTATAAACATATGGACGCAATGAGATGACGGCCAAGATTCTTCAGGAAACATCATTACGTTACTTCTTGGAAGTGGTGCGTTGTGGCTCGATTGCCGAAGCATCATTAAAACTGAATGTGGCATCTTCTGCTATTAGTCGGCAAATTGCCCATTTGGAATCCAGTCTTGATGTGCTGCTATTCGAACGCAAAACGCGTGGTATGAAGCCGACGTCGGCAGGAGAAATTTTGGCGGCGTATGCCCTGAAATTACAACTGGATAGTGAGCGCGTCTATAACGAAATTAACTCTCTGAAAGGCCTACATAAAGGTGTGATAAAAATTGCCTGTTCTACAGGGTTTTCACTTGATTTTTTGCCCACAATCATTGCCAAATTTCAAACGGATTACCCAGGTATTCAAGTGTTGTTGCATGCCGATAGCGGTAAAAATGTGATTCAACAATTAAAAGATGGGAAGGCAGACATTGGTGTGACGTTTAATCATGTACCACAGTCAGATATTTCAGTGTTGCATCGCTTAAATGCACCGATGTATTTAATTGTGCCCCCTGAACATGAATTGGCGCAACGTAAGAGTATCTCTTTGGCATTACTCTCGACGATTAAACTGGCTTTACCGCCGAAAGGGATTGTGTTACGTGATGTATTTGATGTGCGTTGTAGCCATCAAGGTGGTGTTATTGAACCGATCTTTACCTCGAATGCCATGAGTGCGATTTTATCGTATGTGCTTTCTGGTGGTGCAACGCTGTCGACAGAATTGGTGTTACAGTCTTATTTAAAGCGTGGGATTTTGCAGGCTATTCCATTAAAAGACAATATTTTAAATAATGCGCTCTCTATTGAGGTATGTAAGTTAAGCGGACGCATTCTGCCCGATGCATCACGGGTATTTTTAGAGTATTTATATGATGTTTTGGCATTGCATGATCAGGCGACATAACGGTTTGGGCGATGGTTCATGGCAATGATTGAATTTAAAACCACAGCGCCAGCAATGGAAATGAGCAGTAGCTTAAAATCGACATAGTGCATAGAGGCCAATAAAATGAGCACATCGATGCCCATTTGCACTTTACCCGCAGGGATGTGGTAACGGTCTTGTAAATATAATGCCAGTAAATTGACGCCGCCCAAACTGGAGCGATGACGGAATAAAATCAAAAAGCCTAGCCCCATAAACACATTGGCGAGTAGCGTTAAGTAAATGATTGATGTTGCGGGAAAATCAAAAAAGTAGCCATGTAATTCGGTCAGAAGTGAAAGTAATAAAACCGCAATGACGGTTTTAATGGTCATGGCCAATCCAAGGCGTTTGAACGCTAGATAGTAAAAGGGAATATTAATAATAAAAAATAAAATCCCGAATTTAATGCCCGTCACATAATGAATGAGTAAGGCCAGACCTGCTGTCCCACCTGTGAGTGTGCCAGCATGTTGCATTAAAATCATGCCAAATGAGATGATTAATGTGCCAATAATCAGGGCTAACCCGTCTTCGATTTGCGAATGTGGGGCACTATTGGGACGCATTGGAGAAGATGTCGGCATGGCAGTAAAAACAGGTGGATTTCAGAATGTTATATGCGCCTGTTTCGTTAAAAGCAAGCGCATTGAATGATATTTTATACTGCGGAAGCAGTATCAGAAAACACTGTCTGGTCAATCACTTCCTCGCTGACAATGTCTGTTTTAAAGTCTGTTGTGGTGGCGAGTAAAGCATCAATATCCACTTTGGGCTGTGCTAGGTCGGCATCGTTCTGACATTGTTTCTCTAAGGCATGCGCGATACGCAGTAATTGGCTGTCTTGTCGGAAGCCTGCAATCATGTGTAAACCAAAAGGCATATTTAAATGATCGCGTCCCAAAGGAAAAGACAGTGCAGGATTGGTCATGAGTGTCACGACATAAGTCAGTGATAGCCAACGATAATAATTTTCGAGCGGCTTGCCATTCACTTCAGTTAAAAACAGTTCCTTCCATGCAAATGGGCTGACAGGTGTAACGGGCGATAGGATGAGATCGTAATGCGCGTACAAGGCCTGAAATTTTTTAAAATATTGGGTTTGAACTTTATGAGCCCAGACACAGTCACTTAACGACAATTTTGCCCCCATTTCATAATTCATACGGGGGTTCGGTCCAAGTAAATTCGGGTCTTTTTCATACGTACTTTGCATGCCTGCAACGAAGGCTTCCGCTCGAAGCACATCAAAACAACGGTGCGCATCGGGTAAATCAAATTGAATTTCCTCACAGGACGCAAACATCGGACTTAGTTTGTTGATTTTATTGCGAAAGACTTGGCGAATATTGTTATCAACTTCACAGCAACCAAAATCTTCGGTAAACCCGACGCGTAATTGCGATAAATCGATGGGTGCCAGTGTATTGATATCGGTAGGCAGTTGAGCATCGTAACTTAAGGGATCAGTTGAGGATAACCCAATGGTTGCAGCCAATTGTAACCATGTGTCCTCTACCGTTCTGCCCATTGGCCCGACCACGGAAAGTGCCGTCCAACCCAGTGGTTTACGCTGGCTTGGCACCAATCCTGCCGATGGGCGTAAACCATAAATACCACACAGCGCAGCAGGAATGCGTAGTGACCCACCAGTATCTGAACCTGTGCAAAGGGGAGCAAGGTCCGCGGCCAACGCTGCTGCCGAACCGCCCGATGAACCACCTGCATTGAGTAAGGGATTAAATGGATTGCCTGTTGCACCCCAAACAGGATTACGCGTATTTGCCCCTGCACCCATGTCTGGTACATTGGTTTTGCCTAGAATAATTGCCCCTGCATTTTTTACGCGTTGAACCAATTCGTTATCTTGAGTGGGTACATAATGTTTGAAGGCCAGCGAACCATACGTGGTATTTAAGCCTTGCGTATCTTCTAAATCTTTAATGCCAATCGGCAGCCCAAACAACAAGCCTTGTGCATGACCTTGTTGTAAATCTTGTTCTTTTTGCTTGGCATCTTGGAGTGCCAGATCAAAGTTTTTAGCACAGAATGCATTAATTTTGGGATCAATTGTAATAATCCTGTCGATGTAGGCTTGTGTTAATTCAACAGGTGAAATGTCTTTATTGGCGATGAGCTGTCTTAAATGTACTGCACTCAGTTTCACCAGTTCATTCAGGTTTGCCATGTAAATATCCCAGTTATCTGTTTGTCTTTAATTTGATCTTAGCCGTTTTGTTACTTCGCACAATTAGAATAAATAGAACTTAATGTTGCTATTTTGGCAAGTAGTCGGCATGATTTTTGCTCATCTGGTCTGGAGAATCGGCCCCCTGTTTCTGTGGTCACCTTTTTCTAGGCTTGTTGTTGGGTGATGAGACTGTTATCCCAAAAGTCATTTTTAATCTTGAGTTCATTCGACATTACCTACAACGGTAAATCTGACAATGCCAAACACTGAGCATTGCCATTTTGGCAATGATATATTGCGCAAAAGACGCTTGAGCAAACGGCCTCGCCTCCTTATTTTGATGAAGGAGAACACAAATTTTACATTTAAAATTGAGTCAATGGAGGTGGGTATGTCGTCATGGGTGGATAAATTAAAAAATCAAAAATATTTCGTTTTCCTGATGTTATATCTGGGATGGTGTATTTCCTTCATTGATCGCACTGCAATTAGTATCAGTGCAACGCATATTATTGAAGATTTGAATATTTCTCCTGTACAAATTGGTGCAGTACTGAGCATGTTCTATATCGGTTATACCATCATGCAAATTCCAGGCGGATGGCTGGCCGATAAATTTGGCTCTAAGATTGTGATTATTGTCGCAGTCATCATGTGGTCATTATTTACCATATTTACAGGTATGGCTGAATCTTTGATGGCGCTGTTAATTATTCGTTTGTTATTTGGTTTGGGCGAAGGAAGTTTTCCGCCTGCCTCCTTTAAAGGCGTAGCAGAAAATTTTGATGGGCATAGCCGATCAACGGCTTCAAGTGCGATGGTTTCATCCAATTATATTGGTAGTATGATTGCACCATTAATTGTGGCACCACTCATTTTAGCTTTCGACTGGCGCGTGACATTTTATATTATTGGCGCTGCGGGTTTTGTGTATGTCATTTTTTATGCCTTACTCACCCCATCGACCAAAGTGATTCAACAAAAAATTGATGTGAGTAAAACAGCATCAAGTCTGGTGCTGAAGAATAAATACTTATGGACAATTTGTACCATGTGGTTTGGGATTAGCATTGTCAATAAAGGCTTAGATACATGGATGCCGATTTATCTTATTCAAGAACGTGGTTTGAACTTGAAAGCGGTGGGCTGGCTGTTACCGATTCCATTTTTAATTGCAGGTCTAACCACAGCAGCAGGGGGATGGTTTGTGAATAAATTTTTTGACGGTAAAGAAAAATGGTTAATTATTCCATGCTGTTTATTCATGTGTATTGGGCTCTATGAAATGTATTCAGCAACTTCGATTGCGCAGGTGATTATTGCGCAAGGATTTGTCTATTTCTTTAAATCTTTGATTTTTGCCTTAGTCATTTGTCTTCCTGCAAAATATTTGGCCAAAGAACAAATCGGTCGTGGTTTAGG
>JASGGM010000055.1:0-12172 GCA_047605045.1 Acinetobacter sp.
AAAGTGCTTGTTGCATTTGGATACCCTTATAGTTGTGTTCAGATTAAACCGTAGAACCCCTATGAAACATGAGCTGTCACGGTTTAAGAAGTTTGAGGTGAATTATCATGGTGTTGTTGAGGGACGAATTCAACCATTACAGCGCCATTTGCATCCAATAATTGTAAATGATTTTCTTGAGTGATGCGAAAATGTTCAACTTTTGCCATCGCTAAATGAAATGCATCACTGTCTTGCATATTCTCCACACACATCATTTTTGTCGATGCCAATGGGCTTAGCTTAATTTGGTCATCGTTGGTTTTAAAATGCCCCATCACGCGATTACAACCGTCAGTGCCTGAAATGCGCTGATTGTCTGCATCGAAATTTAATTCAGGCAAATGTTGTGTATTGCCAGATAAGTTTTTTCCTTCAATGCGAATTGCTTGCCAATTGCCTTTTAACGATGCTTGAGTCACATGTGTCGATGTTGCTGGGGTATCATTCAATGACGGTGTACAAGCGGCCATGATGGTGACCGATGCACCAATTAAAATGGCGGTAATAAAATGGTTCACGTGGCTTGATCCTTACTCCCTACGTTTGCCATATATCAAAACACAACCGAATAAATTATCTTTGATTAATCTGTAACGTTGCGGCAGTTTTTGGTAAGCAATGACATACTCATTGTGCTTGAATATTTTTAGAGTTCAGTGGTAAGCCTTGTCTAACCAAAGCAGAAAAATTTGAGGGGTGTTTCGATGTGTCTAATGATGAACCATCTAAAGCGACACCTTGATGAAAATTGGCTGTGCGAGGGTTAATATGGGCTTTTTGATACCATGTTTGCATTGACCAATGATGATCTAGTACATGGTGATCATAAAGATAATTGGGTAAATAGCCTGATAAAATAATTCGATAATCTTTCGGGAATGGTTGTTGTAAGATTGCGCGAACCATATCAAAGACAATGGTGGTGCAATTACTGGTAAGGGTATTGTACCAACTCGGTTGCTCACGCAGTCGGTCTGAGGTTTGTAGGTATTCCAGAAATAATTCTTGTAATTGTTGTTTAGGCATATCAATTGGGAAAAAATAAACTTGTTCATGGCGGACATTACTGCGTGTAAAAATAATATCTTGTTCATCGGCAGCGATAAGACTTAATTCATATTTACGAAAAAAACCACCAATTGCTGAAAAGTCCTCAGTTTTCTCTTTACGAATTTCTAGTGAAAAGACCAATGGTTGTTGGTCAGCAAAATCAAAACTGACCAATGTATGGGCAATTTGTGGTCCCATCCAATAAGATGCCACCATATTGACACCCGTAATTTTATTTAAATCAATGTGTCGGGTTTGCCAGTGCTGCTCGAAAGTTCCATCCTGATGCCAACGAAAATTACGTACATTATTCAGTGTAACAAGATGACCATGACGCTGATAATCCAGAATGCGTGCAACTTCAGGATTCCAGTCACGGTCTTGTCTCGGTTGAATATTAAAGTACCATGCTAAACCCAGTAAAAAACCGACAATAAATATCAGAAAATCGATAGGACGAGAAATAAAGGCACGACTAAAGTAAATGCCTAAAATGACACAAGAAAAAACCAGCCATAATACAATTAAAAGTGGGGTAAACAGGTTGCCTAAAGGCATCTGGATCCATAATGCTAAACAGAGCCAGCAACTCACGGCAACAACAAAAAGACTAAACAATAGATGGAGTAAACCGTTAGCGAGTTTTTGAGTGAACCTCCATCCAGTAAGTCTTTGCATATTAGTTCACAATGTTTTTTGCTAAGGGTTGATAGGTTGCAAATTCGAATTGAATGCCAGATGTTTCATCAGTATGCATACTGCTTTTCACTTTATGAAATGTCGCGGGAATAGCAGGATAATAGGTATCGCCCTGAACATTCAGGTGGACGTGGGTGAGTTCCAAACGATCTGCAATCGAAAGCGTTTGCTTGAAAATCTCTCCTCCACCAATGATAAAAATACTATTCGGCTTTTCACTATTGGCAACGTCATTCAGTGCATGGTGTAACGCATCTTCAATACTATTCGCGACTTTAGTACCCTCAAATGACCAATCTGTATCTCGAGTGATCACCCAATTCACCCGTTTGGGTAAGGTACGTCCCATGGATTCAAGGGTTTTACGCCCCATCACCACCACACCACCTTGGGTGATTTCTTTGAAATGCTTTAAATCGGCAGGGATATGCCACGGTAAATCATTATTTTTACCAATACATTGTTGTTGGTCCATTGCCACGACATGAACCACCTCCAAACCTTGAAAACTCATACGGCCACCTGTGCTTTAATGGCTGGATGTGACTGGTAATTGACGATTTCAATATCTTCAAATTTAAAGTCAAAAAGATCTTTCACTTCAGGGTTGAGTTTAAGTTGGCATAAAGGCAATGGTTCACGGCTTAACTGGAGTTTGGCTTGTTCAAAATGGTTGGCGTATAAATGTGTGTCACCACCTGTCCAGACAAAATCGCCGACACCTAAATCGCAAACTTGCGCGATCATGTGCGTGAGCAGGGCATAACTGGCAATATTAAAGGGTACGCCTAAAAAGACATCGGCACTGCGTTGGTAGAGCTGACAAGATAACTTGCCATTTTGTACAAAGAATTGGAATAAGGTATGGCATGGTGGCAATGCAACTTGCCCAGCTTCATTGGGGTTCCAACCCGACACAATTAAACGACGAGAATTAGGGTTGGTTTTTATTTCATTAATTAACCATGAAATTTGGTCAAAACCATCTTGATTAAAACTGCCATCGCTATTTTTTGTTGCACCAAAATTTCGCCATTGATGGCCATAGACGGGGCCAAGTTCACCTTCAGGACGGCCAAAACGGGCAGTTTGATCGGCAGTTGACCATTCATCCCAAATGCTTACTTTATGATCTTGCAGATATTGCACATGGGTATCACCTTTTAAAAACCACAATAGTTCAATCACAATAGAACGGAAATGAACTTTTTTGGTGGTGAGTAGTGGAAAACCTTTGGACAAATCAAAGCGCATTTGATGACCAAAAACAGAACGTGTTCCTGTGCCAGTACGATCACCTTTGTCACCGCCATTGTCGAGGATATGTTGTAGAAGGTCTAAATAAGTGCGCATAAAACTCTCTGGCTAAAATAGGATGTTGCATTCTGAACATTATTTTAAATAAACGGGATGCAAAAAAATATGGCATTTTGCCTGTCCAAATCATATCAGAATGCTATGAAACAGGCACTATTTGTCGTGCGTTTGGATTTGTAACGATTTAACAAAAGATTAGGGGATTAATCGTCATGGCGTTTGGCACGATGTTGATAAATTGAAATGAGAAAAAAGCCAAGAAGAATAAAGCCGAGTCCTTGGATTATCATGATTAAAAAATGTGTTCTAGGAAGAAAAGCCAGATATAAAAAGGGCATTGTTATAGAAAGCAGGTGTATTAAAAAAGCAAAACCACGACGAGACGTATGATTTTCAGCACGTTTGCGGTGAAATTCCTGTAATCCATATATTCCTAAACCAATGACAACGCCCATTCCCACATAAATCGGGGCTAGGGCCTGAATGCCTTGGCATAGATAAATCACCACACAGGTTGAAATGACCACAATGGTTTTAACTTGCCGTGGTAATTGATACCAATGATTAAGCATGGGTTAAGACTCTGTCGCTGTTTTGCCTAGACCCGCAAAAGGTGAGAATAGAAATACCGATAAGGTCAGAAAGCCAAGTCCCTGTAGTCCCAATACAAGCAGATTATTCAATGCTTTGGAAAATAATAATGCCACAATTAGGGCAATGGGGATCCAGGTCAGTAGTCGATTAAGGAGTCGTGCTGCATTTTTTTTCTCGATGATATTCTTAATATAGCGACAAATGAGAAAAATAAGCCCTGTGCCTGCAAACATCAAAATAGCATCGTAGGGTAATGGCTGTTTTGTAAATAAAAACAAGGTGATTGCTAAGGTGATGAGCACCATCAAGAGTTTTTTTGAAAAAGATGTCGCAGGGTTAAACCAAAATTCAAACATAGCTATTGAACAGATTGAAAAGGTAACTGACTTTAGCACAAAAATGTATTGATCAAAAATGCTGTTTAATGTGTGGCATGGCATGTTGAGGGAATAAAAAAGGGAGCTGATGCCCCCTAATCTGGTTCAAATTACAATGATGTCTTTCGGGTTGACCAATCGTAAATTTTCCGTTGGTAGGCGATGACCATCATGATTAAACCAATAATAATCATTGGGAACGACAACATTTGTCCTTTTGTTACCCAGCCAAGTAGAATGAATCCTTGGTCGGCATCGGGCTCTCGGAAAAATTCCATAAAGAAACGTGCCAAGCCATAACCAATGAGGAAGAGTGCTGAAACGGCCATACGTGGACGAGGTTTACTACTAAACCACCATAACACAATAAATAACAGTAAACCTTCACATGCTGCTTGGTACAGTTGTGATGGATGGCGTACTAAATGCAGTGGATCTGTTGGAAAGATCATGCCAAATGCATAATTAGGATCCTGCACTGCACGGCCATATAATTCACCACCGATAAAGTTGCCAATACGTCCAAACATTAAACCTGTTGGTACACAAGGTGCAATAAAATCGAGGGTTTGAAACCATGTTTTTTGGTATTTTCGACACCAGAGTAACATGGCAATCATGACGCCAATAAACCCGCCGTGGAAGCTCATACCGCCTGTCCACACCTGAAATAACCAGAGTGGGTTTTCTAAAAACTTATCAAATTCGTAGAAAATCACATAACCAATTCGGCCACCAATGACGACGCCCAAAGCACCATAAAAGATTAAATCTGACACCATTTCGGATGTCCAGTCGGTGCGCTGTTTTGCTCGGTAGGTTGCTAGCCCCCATGCACATAAAAAGGCCAATAAATACATTAGCCCGTACCAGTGGATTTTTAATGGCCCAATCGCAAGCGCAATCGGATCGATATTGGGATAGGTCAGCATGACTTGTCCTATGAATTCTATTTGGCAAGATTTTAGCGGAATAACCTTAAAATTGTTGTATATTCAATGTGTAAAGATGAGGAAATAACAACAGCATGTGTATTGTCGCCATTGCATGGCAGGTCATGGATGAGATGCCATTGTGCTTACTGTCCAATCGAGATGAATTTTATGCACGTCCTACGTCACGACTTCATGATTGGCCAAAGAGTCCAATCATTGCAGGGCAGGATTTACAATCTGGTGGAACATGGATGGGGATAACTCCCCATGGACGTTGGGCGGTCATCACCAATTACCGAGATGGTCATGATCAGCAGCAATATGCGGCATCACGGGGGGAGATCATTGCAGATTATTTGCAATCAACGCAGTCTCCACAACAATTTGCACAATCTTTACAACAACGGCAACATCTATATGCGGGTTTTAATGTCGTATTCGGAACGCGACAACAGGCGTTATATATGAGCAATCGTGGAGAAGCACCGCAACCATTGCCACAGGGAGTATATGTACTATCCAATGGTTTAATGTCGGAGTATTGGGCAAAAACGCAACATCTACGCCAGCGTTTCGTACAAGAATTTTTACCTTTGGCGGTATTGCCGAGTGTGACAGAACAACAATTACAGCAGGTGGTGTGGGATCTACTTGAAGATTCGCGACAGCGATTGCCACAACAACTTCCCAATACAGGGATTGCGCGGGAGCTAGAACAATTATTGTCTTCTACCTTTATTCAAAGTGAAGGATATGGGACGCGTTGTTCAAACTGGTTACGGTTCTATCGAGATCGGGCAGTATGGCTGGAGAAGATTCAGCAGGGTGAACAACTGGGAGAAGTACAGCGAATAGCGTTGTCATTTGCGCCTCATGTATGCAATACCCTGCAACCAAACGCCTGAGTTTTGTATCAATGATGCATGAGGTATTCATATCTAAATTCATCTTTAAATAAGATTTCAGTGCTATGCTAAGACGTGGAATAGACTTGTGTTGAAAGAAAAAAGGAGATCAGGGTGAATTTAGTCCTCCCACTGGTGGCATTTTTATTTGGATGGGGGGTTGCGCCACTAGCACATGCAAATCATTTCAAAAAATATTTTTCATTGATTTTAGCGCGGTTTTTGATTCCTTTCGTCATCATTTATAACATGGTGTACTATCAGGCAGGCAATTTAAGTCTGATGCTATTTAGTTTTTTCTCTGCCATCGTGGTGTATGCCTGTTTTGTCTATTTCTTTAAAGACCGTTTAATTGCGTTGTGTGCGAGTTATGTCAATCTGGCATGGCTGGGCTTTCCTTTTGCACTGGTTATATTTGGGCCAGCAATCAGTTCTGCCATGATTGCCTTATATATTGGTGGATCGGTATTTGGTAATGTTTGGGCAGTAACAGCAGTCAGTGCTGAAAAACAATTACTGTCGACAATTGTAAGAAAAGTCCTCCAGTCTCCACCCATTATAGCCTTGTTAATTGCAGCCATTCTACGGCTGATGGGGCTGCATAACTGGCCTGAACCACATTGGTTTGAACAATGTTATGCGCTGATTAAGGTTGCCATGATTTTTACTGGTATGGCTGTTTTGGGCATATGGCTACGTGATACCCATGTGACACGGACAGATCTGCTACATAGTATTCGGGTGATTATCCCGAAATTGGTGATTGGTGCAGTAATTTGTAGTTTGGCCTATTTTATTGTCGCGCTGCCTGAGTTAAAGCATTTTATTGGTTTAATGTTTTTTTTATTCTGTTTGCCGCCAGCAGCAAATATTGTGGCATTAGAAACACATTATCAAGGTACAGGTTATTCAGCGAAGTATATTGCCGCAGGTACCATTGTGAGTATGGTTGTTATTGTGGTTTATGGATTCATTTGGCATTTTATGGTTTAACATTAAACAAGCAAGTAGGTTCAAATTTCACTTGCTTGTTATATTTTTTGAAGAGCACTGATTAATCAAGCAGGCTATTTTTAAATAATGCCATGGCTTGCCCGCGATGACTGATTAAATTTTTTTCTTCTTTTGATAATTCAGCACTACTTTTGCCTAAATCTTCGAGCCAAAACAAAGGGTCATACCCGAAACCATGTTCACCACGCGGTGCATCTAAAATCTCGCCGTGCCAAATCCCCTGAAAGATTTGAGGTAACGGATCATCTGCATGTTGTACTAAGGCCAATACGCAGACAAACATGCCGACAATGGGCTGTCCTGCTTCACGAAAAGGCAATAAATCTTGTAACAGCTTTTCGTTATTGGCTTGGTCATTCCCATGGTTGCCTGCATAACGGGCAGAATAGATTCCAGGCGCACCTCCCAAAATTGGTACACAAATACCAGAATCATCGGCTAGGGCGGGTTTTCCAGAAATGCGCGCAGCATGACGTGCTTTAATAATCGCATTTTCTACAAAACTCAAACCGTCTTCAATCGCATCTTCAATATGGAGTTGCCCTTGCGGAATAATATCGATGGGAAGATTCAACTGTTGAAATAATTTTTCAAATTCAGCAACTTTACCTTTGTTGTTACTTGCCAGGACCAATGTTTTTTGGTTTAACCATGCAGCACTCATGTCATTTTCAATCCATCATCTTCAATGCGTGCAAGCATAACGTAAATCACGTTAATGAAAAATGCCAAAACAAAAGGGAACTGCGTGAGTTCCCTTTGTGTTATTTTAAGTTTTTGATTTTAAATTACTTGATTTAAGACCTAACTTATTGTGCCTGAATCCATTTATCCGCACGGTCTACCGCTTGGCGAATTTGTTCAGGCGTTAAATTGGCAGCCAAAGCAGTCTTTTTGGTTTCAGACATATTAATGACTTTGTTGTCTAGCATGCCGTCACGGGTAGAAAGTTCATACCATTGGTAAGCACCAATGTAATTTTTTTTATGTTCTTCCATTAAAGCAAGGTTAAAGCTAGCACGGTTGTCACCATGACTGGCGGCTTGTTCCAAATATTTACGCGCTTGCGATTCACTTTTCGATGTACCTAAACCATCGGCAAGCATACGGCCTACATTCAGTTGTGCGGCTGCTACACCTTGATCGGCTGCTTTTTTATACCAAGCAAAGGCTTGCGTTAAATCTTTTGGAACTTCTTTACCAAATTGGTAGCGCGTTGCCACATAAAATTGTGCTGCTGCTTGTCCTGCTTTTGCTTCGGTTAGAAGTTGTTGAAAGGGCATGGTGGAATAACGTGCTGCCAAAGAGGCCGTCGACTGCTGTGACGGAATATAGTCGGCATGCACTTGTGTACTGAAAATACCAAACAGTAGGGTGCTAAGAACTAACTTTTTCATAGGGCGCTTACTCGATAAATAGCGACTTCACCAAACAAATTAGGGATATGTTTACTGAGTAAACTACCTTGTTGGTTCCCATTCACGGCGAGTCGATTAATAATATTAATCTGATTCTCGGCACATAAGGCCTCGAAATCACGGAAAGTACATAAATGAATATTTGGCGTGTTATACCACATGTACGGTAGAGCATCCGAAACAGGCATCATTCCTTTTAGGGCAAGAAAAGAGCGAGTCTTCCAATGCGCAAAATTTGGAAAAGTAATGATGGCTTGTTTCCCCACACGCACCATATCGCGTAATAAAACATCGGGTGCATCAACAGCCTGCAATGCCTGAGCCATGACAACATAGTCAAACGATTGATCGGCAAAACGACCCAATCCAAGGTTAAGATCTTGTTGTATAATATTTAACCCTCGACTCACCGCAATTGCAATCTTTTCTTGATCAATTTCTAGTCCATAAGCACGAATTTGTTGTTTTTTACTCATATGGGCTAAAAGATCACCATCCCCACAGCCTAAATCCAATACGCTTGAGCCTGCGGTAATCCATTTATCGGCAAGTTGTTGGTCGATACGCATTTACACAACCTCCTTTGCTGTGGTCGCAAGATGTTCTTCACCCCCTAGGAAGGCACGAAGCGATTTTACATAAAGCGGAATAGGGAACAAGAAAGAATCATGGCCCTGTTCAGCTTCAATATCTAAATAGCTGACAGGTTTATGATTGGTAATCAGGGCATTCACAATCTCTTGGGAACGTTCAGGTGTAAAACGCCAATCTGTCGAAAAAGAAACGACAAGGAACCGACATTTTGTATTTGCCATAGCTTTGGTGAGGGAAGACTCATATTCACGCGATGGATCAAAATAATCCAATGCCTTGGTCATAATTAAATAGGTATTGGCATCGAAGTTACGGCTAAATTGCTCACCTTGATACCGTAAATAACTTTCTACCTGAAATTCGACATCGAAACCATACATGAATTTGCCTGATTTTAAATCGCGACCAAACTTTTGTTTCATGGCTTCTTCAGACAAATACGTAATATGACCCACCATGCGTGCCAAAATCAAACCACGCTTTGGATAGCTATCATGTTCTAAATAACGGCCATGATAAAAATCTGGATCGGATAAAATTGACTGGCGTGCAACCTCATTAAACGCAATATTCTGTGCTGATAATTTAGGTGCACTGGCAATAATAATGCACTTCTGTAGACGATCAGGATAATCTACCGACCATTGCAAAGCTTGCATACCACCCAGTGAACCACCGATTACGGCATACCATGCTGCAATGCCCAGCAAATCCGATAACATGGCTTGCGTTTTGACCCAGTCACGCACGGTCACTAAAGGGAAATCTGGCCCATATGGAAGATTGTCATTTTCAGGATTTGGCGAAATTGGCCCTGTTGAACCATGACAGCCACCAATATTATTAATGGCAACTACAAAAAATTTGTTAGTATCAATCGCTTTATTTGGACCAATACAAGCATCCCACCAGCCTGCTTTTTTATCATCTTCATGATGATAACCTGCAGCATGATGATGTCCCGAAAGTGCATGACAAATTAAAATAGCATTTGATTTATCGGCATTTAATGTCCCGTAGGTTTCTACCATGAGTTCAAAACGAGGTAAAACCCGACCACATTCAAGTTCGAGTGGTTCTTCAAAAGCAAATTTTTGCGGGACGACTAAACCCACGGAGTCAATTGGAAAAGACACGAGTACAAATCGCCTTATTGAATTTGAATCTGGAAAGAGAAAAAGAATACCAAAAAAAGGGGCAATTGGATATCAAAAAAGAAAGACGAGGAATCCGAAGACCCTCATCTTTATAGACCGTAGAACGATTTTGACCATAAGCAATTAAGCTTCAGTGACCAAATCTTCTCTATTTAATAAACCTTGCTCAATCAGACGGTTCGTTGCTGCAAGAATGGCTTCAATAGAAGATGTTACGGTATTGTCGTGAATTCCTGCACCAAAGGCACTTTTACCTGTACCCTGAACTTGCAGCTCAATCAACGTAAGTGCTTTGGCATGTGCACCTGCACTAATACTGCGTTCTTCATAATTTAAAACATCGATTGGTAATTGTAAGGCATCCAAAATTGCAGAAATTGGACCATTACCTTGACCACGTAACTGCTGTGTTTCGCCATCGACATCAATTTCAAGTTCGATAATCTGATTGCCATTTTCATCGGACAATTTATAGTTTTTCGCCCGATAATTTTTATCTTTCACTGCAACATACGTCTGCTGGAAAAGCTTCCAAATTTCTTCAGCACTAATCTCTTTTGCTGTTTCATCGGTATGCTGTTGCACAATTTGACTGAACTCAATTTGCACACGGCGCGGTAACACCACGTTGTAATTCGACTCAAGCAAATATGCAATACCACCTTTACCAGACTGGCTATTCACACGAATCACGGCGTCATAATCACGTCCCAAATCTTTCGGGTCGATTGGCAAATAGGGCATATCCCAAATTTCTTCGTTTTTCTGGAATTCAAAACCTTTTTTAATCGCATCCTGATGCGAACCAGAAAATGCGGTAAATACCAAATCACCAGCATAAGGATGACGTGGATGCACTGGCAATCCTGTACATTCTTCAACAGTGGCAATAATCTCGTTGATGTTGGAAAAGTCCAATTCAGGTGCCACACCCTGACTATACATATTCAATGCAATCGCCGCGACATCGACGTTACCTGTACGTTCACCATTACCAAATACACAACCTTCGATACGGTCTGCACCCGCCATAATGGCAAGTTCAGAGGCTGCAATACCACAACCACGGTCATTATGACAATGTACAGAAATAATCACACCATCACGGCGAGCCAAATTACGGTGCATCCATTCAATTTGGTCTGCATAGACATTTGGCGTTGAAACTTCTACGGTTGCAGGCAAGTTTAAAATCACTTTTTTCTCAGGGCGAGCATCCCAAATAGCAGTTACTGCATCACAAACGTCTTTGGCAACTTCAAGTTCGGTCGCACTAAAACATTCAGGACTATACTGGAAAATCCAATCTGTATTCGGTTGTTGCTCTGCATATTCTTTCACTTTTTCAGCAGCATGAATGGCCAACTGTTTTGCCCCTGCGGCATCAACATTCAATACTTTTTTACGGAATGTTGGTGAATTGGAATTGTAGATATGCACGATGGCGCGTTTCGCTCCTTCAAGTGCCTCAAAAGTACGTGAAATTAAGTGATCTCGTGCCTGTACTAAAACTTCGATATAGACATCATCTGGAATATGGTTTTCTTCGATTAACTTACGGGTAAAGTCGAAGTCGATTTGTGATGCAGAAGGAAAACCAATCTCGATATGTTTAAAGCCAATTTTGACCAACATTTGGAACATTTTAAATTTTTGTTCAATGTTCATTGGCTCAAAAATGGCCTGATTGCCATCACGCAGGTCAGTACTCATCCAGATAGGTGCTTTGTTGATTTCGTTATTTGGCCATTGGCGGTCAGGTAGGTCGACACGCTGATACATACGGCGATATTTTTTACTTGGGTCGGTCAACATCATGGCGAGTTCCTTGCGAGATTGAGCTAGAGTCAATTTTGATAATGTTTATTATAGAGCAGTCATTTAAGAAAAAAATTTGAATTTACAGAGAAATGAGTAAGATTTTGGAAAAATTTTCTCTTAATTTTAGTTTTTATGGAAATATATCTATGTTTTTTGATGAATATCTTTTTAAATTTTTTGAAAAAAACACAATGTAGGGAATAAAATCATTATTTGATTGGTGGTATGTTTTAGTGTTTTTATCCCTTC
>JASGGM010000056.1:0-12071 GCA_047605045.1 Acinetobacter sp.
GGTGAAAAATCTGACGTGTGTAAGTAACAACGCTGGAATTGATGCTGTTGGCTTAGGTATTTTACTTGAATCAAAACAAATCAAAAAAATGATCGCATCTTATGTGGGTGAAAATAAAGAATTTGAACGGCAATTCCTTGCAGGTGAACTGGAAGTTGAGTTAACCCCTCAAGGAACATTGGCAGAAAAATTACGTGCGGGAGGTGCTGGAATTCCTGCTTTTTATACGCAAACAGGCGTTGGTACTCAAATTGCCGAAGGAAAAGAACTTCGACAGTTCCATGGTCGGGACTACATTTTAGAACAATCGATTGTGGCCGATGTCGCATTGGTGAAAGCCTATATCGCAGATAAAGCGGGCAACTTGGTGTTTAGAAAAACAGCGCGAAATTTTAATCCTGAATGTGCCATGTCTGGAAAAGTGACCATTGTTGAAGTAGAAAAGCTGGTTGAGGTTGGTGAAATTGATCCTGATGCGATACATCTGGCAGGAATTTACGTTGACCGAATTGTCGTCAATGCAAACCCGACCAAAAGAATTGAACAAAAAACATTAAAAGCAAATGCATAAAAGGACAAATATCATGGCATGGACGAAAGAACAAATGGCACAACGTGCAGCACAAGAATTGCAAGACGGTTTTTATGTCAATTTAGGTATTGGTCTACCAACACTGGTTGCAAACTACATTCCAGACCATATCGATGTTTGGTTACATTCAGAAAATGGCCTGTTGGGCATTGGCGAGTTTCCAACAGAAGAAACCATCGATGCCGATTTAATTAATGCAGGCAAGCAAACGGTGACGGTAAAACAGGGCGGTGCATTTTTTTCAAGTTCCGACTCATTCGCCATGATCCGTGGCGGACATATTCATCTGGCAATCTTGGGTGCAATGGAAGTTTCTGAAACAGGAGATTTAGCCAACTGGATGATTCCCGGCAAAAAAGTGAAGGGAATGGGGGGTGCTATGGATCTGGTTGCAGGTGTAAAAAAAGTGGTTGTCTTGATGGAACATCAAACCAAAGATGGCCAACCTAAAATTTTAAATCGATGTGCATTACCACTGACGGGCAGTCAGGTGGTCAATCGTATTATCACCGATTTAGGGGTCTTTGATGTTACAGAAAAAGGCATACAGGTTATTGAACTTGCAGATGATATCGATTTTGATACAGCACAAAAAGCAACAGCTGTTCCACTGTTACAAATAGCCACAGGAGCCAAGACATGAGCAATCAAGTTTACATTCTTGGCGCTGCACGAACGCCAATGGGAAGTTTTCAAGGGGCACTTTCAACACTGACAGCCCCAGAACTCAGTGCGAGAACCATTCAAGCCGTTGTGGAACGAAGTGCTGTACCTGCTCAAGATATTCAGGAGGTTATTCTAGGTTGTGTTTTACCTGCGGGATTAAAACAAGGTCCTGCCCGTCAAGCAATGAGAATTGCTGGCTTGCCTGATCAGATCCCGGCCACAACAGTAAATAAAATCTGTGGTTCAGGCATGAAAGCTGTGATGATTGCTGCCGATACCATTCAGGTTGGTCATGCCGATGTTGTTGTTGCAGGGGGTATGGAATCGATGAGTAATGCACCGTACTTATTGGCAAAAGCCCGTACAGGCTACCGTATGGGGCATGGCGAAATTCAGGATCATTTATTTCTTGAAGGATTAGAAGATGCTGAAACAGGACGTTCCATGGGATCTTTTGCGCAAGAGATGGCCAACCAAAAAAATTATAGTCGTGAACAGATGGATCAATTTGCCATTCATTCACTAACGAAAGCACAAGCAGCCATTGAACATGATTATTTTTCAGCAGAAATTGTACCTATCACAGTAAAAAACCGTCGTCAGGATGTCATTGTCAGTCACGATGAACAACCCAGCAAAGCCAATCTAGATAAAATTCCAACATTAAAAGCTGCTTTTGCACAAGGCGGTACCATTACAGCTGCAAATTCCAGTTCCATTTCAGATGGTGCATCCGCACTATTGTTGGCATCTCAGGCATATGTCGAGCAATATCAAATACCTGCACTGGCCAAGATTGTGGCTTATAGCAGCCATGCACAACATCCTTCTGAATTTACAATCGCACCCATTGGTGCAATTCAAAAAGTATTAAAACAAACAGGGTGGTCGATTGAAGATGTCGATCTGTGGGAAATTAATGAAGCATTTGCAATGGTCACAATGGCTGCAATAGATGCATTTCAATTGCCATCAGACCGCGTCAATATTCATGGCGGTGCATGTGCGCTTGGTCATCCTTTAGGATCTTCAGGGTCAAGAATTATTGTTTCTTTAATTTTTGCGCTTCAGCGATTAGGTAAAACCAGAGGCATTGCAGCATTGTGTATAGGAGGAGGTGAAGCCACGGCCATTGCGATTGAAAGACTGTAATTCATAAAGTGGATCATTTAAAAGATATCTCAACTGCAACAAATAGGATTTTTGAATGCTGAGATAAATTGCGAGACTAAAGGAGTAGATTATGCAACAACAGGTTGGAATTTTTGAAAAAATAGCTGTAAGTATCAGTCATTGGTCTGAAAAATGGTTTCCTGATTCTTACGTTTTCGCTCTTTTAGGTGTCATTATTGTTGCAGTTGCAGCATGGTCTATTGGGGCACCAGCAACATCAATTGTCAGTGCATTTGGTGATGGTTTCTGGAGTTTAATCCCATTCACATTACAAATGACAATGCTCATTATTTGCGGTTATGTGGTGTCTGTTTCCAAACCCGTTGAGAAACTAATTCACTCACTGGCTAAAATTCCAAACGATGGTCGCTTGGCCATTGTACTGGTTGCCATCATGAGCATGCTAATTTCTTTAATTCAATGGGCGATGAGTACAGTATTTACTGCTTTGTTGGTGCTTGCTTTAGCAAAACGCAAAGAGCTAAATATGGATTATCGAGCTGCCGCCGCCGCCGCTTTTGTGGGAATGGGTGCCACTTGGGCATTAGGCTTAAGCTCATCTGCGGCACAACTACAAGCGAATAAAGCCAGTTTGCCAGATAATATTTATCAGCTCACAGGGGTTATTCCGTTTTCTCAAACAATCTTCTTATGGCAGTCGATTGTTGTGGTTGTTGTTTTAATTGTCATTTCTGTTGCAATTGCCTATTGGTCAGCCCCAAAAGGGAACAATGTCAAAACGATTGATCACTTCAATATTGCATCCGAGCTTGAAACAGCTCACCCTGCGGACAATGAACCTAAAAGACCAGGAGATTGGTTCGAAACATCGCCATTATTAAGTATTTTGGTTGCCATCATTGGTGTGATCTGGATCTTTCTACAATTCACCAAACAGGATCCAATCATTGCAATTTCGAATCTCAATACGTACAACTTTATTTTTCTTGTATTGGGTATTATTTTACATGGCACACCACGAAACTTTCTAAACGCTGTTTCACGCGCTGTACCCGCAGTCGCTGGCGTTCTCATCCAATTCCCATTGTATGGCAGTATTGCTTATATGATGACCAAATCCGTCAATATCAATGATCATTCGGTTTCTCATTATATTGCTGAATTTTTCGTATCGATTTCAACTAAGGATACTTTTCCTGTTGTGATGGGTATTTATTCAGCCATTCTTGGATTTTTTGTGCCATCGGGTGGTGGGAAATGGATTATTGAAGCACCTTATGTCATGCAAGCGGCAAATGACCTTAAAGTGCATTTGGGTTGGGCTGTACAAGTCTATAATGCAGCTGAAGCATTACCGAACTTCATCAATCCATTCTTTATGTTACCCATGTTGGGCATTTTAAAACTGAAAGCCAAGGACGTGATTGGCTTCACCGTCACGCAACTGATCTTTCATTTACCAGTGGTTTTATTTTTACTCTGGATTTTAGGGCGCACATTAGAATACATTGCACCCGTGCTCTAGATGAACCATAACGACGTCAATTGAATACGCATAGGTCGTTTATAGATATCAGTTCATCCTGTATTTGTTTCTGCATCGATGAATACAGGATTATCTTTTCAACCAGCTTAAAACGACTGGATCATGCTTTCCGCTATTTCATTGGGCATGATCCATGTCATATCACTGAAGTTCATTTCAAAGCCGCAGAATTTTAGTTAATTTAAGAGACTATTTAATGCTGTTGCAAGGGTTGTAAACCACAAACAATATCATCAAATTCCGAACCATTGATCCAAAAGGATTTCTTTAGGAACAGGGTAGTCATAATGCTGTCAGCGGTATCGCTTTCAGGACTTTCACAAAATAAGCCATAACGATTGCCAAGCACTGCCTCATCTTCAATCAGACTAATGTAGTATGCATGTTGATCATCGGCATAACCTAAAATTGCATCACGGTGTTTTCCCATTTCTATTTCTCCACAAAAATTGTTGCAAACACATGAGTTAAAATCTGATCAGTAAGCTTATTATTATCGAAGACTAATCTTTAGTCAACTTGATTTTGTAACTTTTTCAAGTTATAATAATTTTCAATATATTATACTTATCAAGAGGGATGTTATGCCAAATAAAACTGATTTTGAGCATGGCGGCGCCAGAGCAAATGCAGGGCGTAAATCTCAATTTAACGAACCTACAAAGGTGATTCGTGTGCCTGAATCACAAGTCGATTTCGTTAAAAAATGGCTTTTAGACAACCAGAAAATCGCACATCTTCAAGATCGAAGTTCAACAATAAAAATCCAGACTGTGCATCCATCAGGTAGAATTTATCAAATTCCGCTGGCGACAGAACGCGTAGCTGCGGGTGTTCCTGCTGCTATTCAGGATGATATTGAACAATCGCTTGATCTGAATGAATATATTATACGCAATGAAAACGCGACTTTTATTGTGAAAGCAAACTCTTTATCGATGCTTCATGCAGGAATTGATATTGATGATCCTTTGGTGGTCGATCGAAGTATTACTGCAAAATCTGGCGATATTGTCATTGCACTCATCGATAATGATTTTACAGTGAAGCGTTTAATCATTGAACATCAGTTTTCTCCACCAAAAGTGTGGCTAAAAGCGGAAAACCCCGATTATGACAATATCTATATTGAAGAAGGGCAGGAACTCATTATTTGGGGGGTCGTGACTTACAACCTTAAACCGATGCGTTAAGTTGTTGTTGAAACGATTTCTGGCCTATTTTATCCAGTCGAGAACCATAAAGATTGAATTATCCACTATGTAAATTGAGAGATGATTCAATCTTTATATCTTGGTTTGATACTTTGTGCCAATCTTTACATTAGCTACATTACAAGTCTGCTTCGTGAATTAAAGTAGACATTAATTCACGTGCATCCATCTTCCTAATCTTAGCAACATGACTCCCCGCCCAAAATGCACCGAAGCCATGATCTTGTGCCTGACTTGCAATGCTATGTAGTTGTTTCGCTAGGTCGTAAGTTTGTGGATAGCCAGCATGTTTTACTCTGGCTGGAATATCAATCCATTCATGCCAATGATTAAAAAGGCCTCGTGCAGGGCGTCCTGAAATGCTATCGGTAATTTGCGTAACCGTTTGCGTAAAAAGCGCATGCCGATAGGCATCATTGGCCAATGATTCTTTGCATTGTACAAAAGCGGTTCCTAATTGTGCTGCATCTGCCCCAATGTGCAGATACGCTTTCACATCCTGACCATTCATAATACCGCCAGCAGCAACGATGGGAATTTTAATATATTGTTTAAGCAATATGATTAGGTCTTTGGTGAGGATAGCAGGGTCATATAAAGGATTAAATATACCGCGATGACCACCAGCTTCAATGCCTTGAGCAATTAAAATATCAATCCCATCATTTTCTGCTTGCTGTGCTTCAGAAAGTTGTGTCACTGAAGCCATCGTAATAATTCCATTGCGCTTCAGTGTATCGATTTGCTCACGGGAAGGGATACCAAAATGAAAGCTGACGGCCTTGGGTTTTAAATCTAATACAAGATTTAGGTAATCTTCATTTTCGATAAAGCTTTGATAAATTTTATGAAGTTGTGTTGGAGGAGAGGCATTAAATTTTTTAAATTGCTTTGCTAAGGCATTGATCCATTCTTGTTCTTCTAATTCGTTGCTTACATGTGGTTGATGGCAGAAAAAATTCACCTGAAAGGGATGTCTGGTTAATTTTTGAGTATCCAAGATCGCCGCTTTTGCTGCATCAATATGACTGGCGCCTAAACCCAAAGCACCCAAGCCACCAGCATTTGAAACTTCTGCTGCAAGTTGTGGTGACGATACGCCAGCCATCGGTGCCAAGAATAACGGGTATTTTATTTGCAATTGTTGTCGTAAACTCATGATCTTTGCTCAATCTTAGAATGATAATCCCGATATTTATCATAACGGATTTTCTCATCCATACAGATCATTTTTATACCACAACAATTGCTATAAATTGTTGAAATTAGACCATACATCATCGTTGGGCATGTTATTTGATATCACCAGTTGAACGGATGCTTCTTTACTTTTGTAGTGAGGTTAGACAGGGACTAACGCTCAACAAACATATTGAATCAGATCAACCTTACATCGATAAAGTAGCCATATCAATCACAAAACGATACCGACCACTTTATCGCTTTCATAAAGACTGTAAGCATATTCAGCCAATTGTTGTCGTGAGATAAACACTTCTGGACTAAATGCAGCTTTCCCAGTTACCAATTAAAGATATTTTTGGAAAAATGGAATGATTTTTTCTAAAGCTTGCGCAACAGGTTGTGCTTGATCGTATAAATCGTAATGACTTGCGCCCTTAACCACGAAAAGATTTTTCTCTTTAGACGCAGCTTTATTCAACAATTCATAACCGTCCCGATATGAACCAAATCCTCCGGGAACATCACCGATTACGATTTGCAAAGGTTGTGTAAGCAAATGCTCTGCCAAATGAAAGGCATCAAAATTAACAGCTGCAGCTAAACCTGAAAAACGCAGTTTATTGGGTGAACCTTCTGCCTGACCACGAGGTGTTTTGTAGTAATCGATAGCTTCTTTGATATCAATATCATCGATTCCAGCCTGTTCGCGCTCTTGTTGTGAATTTGGAATATATTGCGTGATTAGTGCATCTGCACCACGTGCTTCGGCAGTTCTTTGGGCAGCAATGGCTTCCAGAGTTTTAATGGCTGCATCTGCGGTAAAATCACCTTCACGCATTAGGCGTCCATAATTTGCTGCAACCACCGTTGCAACGGCTTTAAAACGGCGTTCAGTCATGGCTGCATTTACAGCATATCCGCCACCGCCACACACACCTAATACACCAATACGATTTTCATCGACATAATTTAAAGTCGTAAGATAATCAGCGGCACAACGAAAATCCTCTACACGTGTTGCAGGATCTTCTAAAAAGCGAGGTTCTCCACCACTGGCACCCTGATAAGATGCATCAAATGCCAAGGTAATAAACCCAGCTTCGGTTAGTTTTTCAGCATAAATTGAACCTGAGGTTTGTTCTTTACAGCTACTAATGGGGTGAGCACAAACAATTGCTGCATATTTTTTGTTTTCATCAAAATCTTGAGGAAAACGAATATTTGCAGAAACATCAATGTTTTTATTTTTGAACAATACAGTTTTCATCATTTTTCTCCGATCAAGAAACTTTATTGATGAAACCAAGATAACATTCTATATTTATATTAATTAGTAGGTTATTTTTGATTGCTTTAATAAGTACACCTTATGAATTGAATATAATTTTCAATATGACTCAGTGAAAATTAAAAAAATAACGATTAATCAATATGTTCCCACCATCGTTGAAACTCTTGTGTTTGACTATATAAATCAATTGCTTCTCCAATCATCGGTGTTGCAAGTCGATAATCCCGATTTATCGAGTATTCAGAAATTTTACGAATCGGTTCATCCCATGCATGCTGTGCCAATGTAAATTTAGAATGATGGACAGGCAACATATTTTTTGCATGCAAATCTTCTGTCGCTTGAGCAACCTCATGAGGTAAGCAATGTACTGAATGCCAAGCCACATTATATTGACCATTTTCCATCAATGCCCAATCAAATCCACCATGTCGTTGGCCAATCTCTTTAAAGCGATGATCATAACCACCATCACCCGTATAAAATATTTTTAAATCAGCGCTTTGAATGACAAAACTGACCCACAAACTTTTGCAATTGGTATAGCGTCGACCTGAATTGTGGTGCGATGGTTCAATATGAATCCTTAATTCATGCTCTAAATCAACAGACTCAAACCAATCTTTTTCAATCAATTTTTCTATTGGATACCCCCAATATTCAAAATGTTCACCGACACCTAAGCCCGTGATGACATGTTTGACTTTAGGCTGTAATGCCACAATGGTCTTATAATCCAAATGATCATAGTGATCATGTGAAATCAATAAATAATCAATTTCTGGTAGGTCATCGACAGTATAAATATCGGTTCCTACATAGGCTTTGGTCATGCCAGGAATTGGCGATGCAGAACCACTCATTACTGGATCAATGAGGAACGTTTGACCATGCAGTTTAAAAAACACACTAGAATGCCCAAACCACACCATTTGTCCATCAGGCAAATGCTTCAGATCGGTTTTGGTTGAAGGAATCGGTTGATTGGGCATTTGTCGTTTAGGTGGATGAATAAACGTTTTATAGATCTCTTTGATTAAACTATAGCCCTGACTAATTAGAGGTTTGGGTCTTATGTTTTGAAATTTACCTTTCTGATAGTGCTTTGATTGCTCAATTCGTTTTAATCGTTCACCACTTGGTTTTTTCCCAAATTGAGGATGTTGCATAAAAACAGCAATAACAATGACACTAAAAACAAGCGATGCCAGCAAAATGATCAGCAAGATTTTGAGAATTTCTAACATTACAATCAGCCTTTTTTAGAAACGAAAAACAAAACTTCCCAATGTTAGTGTCAAGAAGTGAGCGAAAACAAAGAGGGCTTTTTTTACGCTGTTCACTTGCAGTGATCACGATACATACTTTTCTGAGCAAATAAACATGTAATCAAAATACCTATACCATCTCATGTACCCATGCTCATAGCGACTTTATCGTCTATAACGTTTCATTTTGTGAACTTCTAAGTTACCACCATTTCTATTTATCTATTTGAATTAATAGAATAAGACGAACGATAGTGATTCATTATGATAATCCGTTATAATCAGATAAGACTGATATTGAATACTTATAAAAAATGAAAGAAAATTTGAATGATTTACAAGCATTTATACTTGTTGCTCAAGAACGTAGTTTTACCAAAGCTGCAGCAAAACTTGGTACCTCACAGTCTGCAATTAGTCAAACCATGCGTAATTTGGAAGAGCGTATTGGAATAAAGTTGCTATCTCGAACTACCAGAAGCGTTTCTCTTACAGAAGCAGGTGAATATCTCCTTAATTTAGTACAACCCGCGCTTGATGATATTGAGCATGGAATTAATCAAATTAGTGCACTTAGAGACAATCCAGCAGGCACTTTACGTATTAACGCAGATGAATATGCAATACAAAGTGTATTGTGGCCCGCAATCGAAAAAATGATTAAAAGATATCCTAAAATTTCGGTGGAGATTACTTCTGACTATGGATTAACCGATATTGTTGATGGTCGTTTTGATGCAGGTATTCGCAGAGGCGGTTTGGTCTCAAAGGATATGATTGCTGTGAGAATTAGTGATGGTATTTCAATGCTGGCAGTCGCCACGCCAGAATATTTAAATCAAAGGGGCAGACCACAACACCCTAAAGATTTAATCGATCACGATTGCATTAACTTACGATTACCTACACATGGTGCATTATTTCGTTGGCAATTTACCCAAGCAGATAAAACCCAAAGTGTTAAAATTGATGGAAAAATCATATTTACAACCATCACACCCATGTTAAAAGCTGTTCGTGGCGGTGTCGGAATTTCATATTTACCTATCGATATGGTGCAACCGTATATCGACAATGGTGAATTAGAGGAAGTATTAAAAGACTGGAGACATACCTATGAACCTTTTTATCTGTATTATCCACATCGGCGTGAACAAGCGCCTTTATTGAACATTTTAATTACAGCGCTGAAGGAGAATTTTGCTTGCTAGTTGTTTGAGTCAGATGTTGCAAATTTAATATCTATTAGAAATAATATTATTATAAAGTATTGTATTAATTACAGTCTCTAGATATTCTATTTAACATAAAATGAAGTTATGCGACTTCAGAATAACTATTACTTTTTGAGATAACAGAAATGCAGCAAGTAGATATACCTAAAATATTTATTTCATATAGTTGGTCAAGTCCTGAACATGAAGAGTGGGTAATAGAATTAGCTGAAAGCTTAATAAAAGATGGTATTGATATTGCACTGGATAAATGGGAATTAAGAGAAGGGGATGATCCAATAATTTTCATGGAAAGTATGGTTAATGATCCTACTATTACTAAAATAATAATGATTATTGATGGAAAATATACAGATCGTGCAAATCAACGACATGGTGGTGTCGGAACAGAATCTACGATTTTGTCACAGGAGCTTTATAGTAAAAGGGATAAAAATAAAATTGTTGCTGTGATTGCTGAGCCTAATGCTGCTAAACCTACATTTTATGCAGGTAGGCTACATGTAGATTTATCAAATTCTGATCAATATGCAGAGGAATATGAAAAGTTAGTCCGTTGGGCTTATGATAAATATAAATATGAGAAACCTAAACTTCTTGGTAGCGCCCCAAGCTTTATCGTTGCCGAAGATGATCAAGTTGCATTATTTACGAATACTCAATATCGAATGGCAATAGATATTTTAGAAAAGGGCAGAAATAATGCCAGCAGTTCAGTAAAACAATATTTAGATAAGTTTATTTCAGAATTGCCAAAATTTTCTCTTTCTAAAGAAAATAGTGATATTGAAGAAGCATTTAAGCAAAAACTTGAACATTTTCAACCTCATCTATATGAGTTTAAAAAGATTGTTGAAGCTGTCTGTATCCATTCAAATGATCCTAAGATTTTTAAACATTTTCGTAGCTTTCTAGAAAATCTTTTAAGTTTATTAACTACAGTTCCAAATCAGGGAGGGCGTTTAATAGCAGATTTAGAACTATTCAGTTTTTTGAACTATCAGCTTTCTTTCATTAGTGACTATTTTAATTAAAAATAAAGAATTTAATGAACTCAAAGAAATTCTTGATGAACTCTATACATTGCCCGAAAATTTTCATAATCGGCATTTATTAGACAAAAAATATATGTCGTTTAGTATTTTTAGGCTTAGAGAATATGATTTTATCGAGAATAAGTTGAAACCAAGGCATTATTCAGCTTTAGGAGCTCTTTTAAAAGATTATTCTGATAATCAAGTGATTACTTTTGAAGAAATTTGTGAAGCTGATGCATTTTTGTATATAAAATCATTAGCATATAACTTCAAAAGTGATGATTTTTACAGAAAATTATGGTGGCCCGATGCATCTTTTTATATTTCAAGTGATCGATATCGAGCTTTAAAAGTTTTTGTTAAATCCGAAAGATCTAGTTACTTCGAGGAAGTAAAGAAAGTATTAAATGTTAAAGACTTACAGTTTATTTTAGATATACTAAGTTCTAGTCAAAAAGGTATATATAATTCAAACCCATATATTCCAACATGGTCTGGATCGTTTGCTACATTTGATTTAAAAACTTTAAGTAATCTAGAAAAATTGCATAACTCATAATCTGAAAAAGGACCCACAAGTGTAGTTTTAGTATTTGGTATAAAATATTATGCTGAGTCAGAGTTTTGATAGCTACGATTTCTGTTTGGCTTTTTGGCGTAAGACATACAAATATAAGTTTTCTACTTTTTCACGTGCCCATGGTGTGGTACGCAAGAATCGTAATGATGACTTAACACTTGGATCTATGCAAAAACATCTAATTTCAATTTTACGACTTAAGCCTTCAAAGCCATCGTAGTAATCCAATAATTCATCTAGAATGTCAGCAAGTTTTTTTCCGTGTAGAGGGTCATTGGAGGCGTTCATAATAGATCAACCATATTTGGGGAGGCTATCATTAT
>JASGGM010000057.1:0-11999 GCA_047605045.1 Acinetobacter sp.
CCAGCATTATGAGTGCTGTGCTCTAACCAACTGAGCTACATAGCCAAAAACTGTGCGCGCATTATCTTAACTTTCAACAATAGAGTCAAGATATTTTTCAAAATTCAGTGAAGTGAGCCTATAAGCCGGGTTCTGTCAAGAACGATCATTCCTCTAGGCGTACAATCACTTGTACGCTCAAGCGACCTACCCGAATCCAGTACGGGCCGTACCTGTAGGATTCCTATTTGGTCTTGCTTCTGGTGGGGTTTACCATGCCATGAACTGTTACCAGTCATGCGGTGCGCTCTTACCGCACCCTTTCACCCTTACCGAAATCCCGTTTTAGACTTCCTTTACAGGAAATCTGAGATTTTGGCGGTCTACTCTCTGCTGCACTTTCCGTCGGCTTGCGCCGCCTAGGCGTTACCTAGCACCCTGCCCTATAAAGCCCGGACTTTCCTCCCCTGCTTCAGTCACGAAGACCTCCACAGCAGCGACCGTCCAGCTCACTTCGGCGCACATTCTAGCAAATCCTCATTAGAAATGCTTGCGTTTTTTTGCTCAATCAACCGTTCATATTTACTGAAGAGCTGTTCCTGTGTTTCTTCGTGGTTGGGGTCTTTGGGAATACAATCGACAGGACAAAACAACTGACATTGCGGTTTGTCATAATGACCCACACATTCAGTGCATAAATCTGGATCAATTTCGTAGATGTCTTCACCAAAATAAATGGCTTCATTTGGACACACTGGCTCACAGACATCACAATTGATACATTCTTCGGTAATGATAAGTGACACTTTACCAACCTTGCTGATGTTTTCTAGCAAACGCTTCCACCACATGTGGTGGTACAAATTTAGATACATCGCCTTTTAAGCGTGCAATTTCTCGAACCATTGTAGATGATATGAACGAATATTGCTCGGATGGTGTAAGAAAAACTGTTTCAAATCGTGGGTCAAGTGTGCGATTCATATTGGCAAGTTGAAATTCATATTCGAAATCTGAAACTGCACGTAATCCTCGCAGAACAGCTGTTGCATTTTGCTCTTCAAAAAAATTAACGAGTAGGCCATCAAACCCTATAAATTCAACATTATTTAAATGACTGAGCGATTGCTGTGCGAGCTCGACACGTTCATTCAATGAAAAGACAGGATTTTTATGATGTCCAATAGCAATCGCAACAACAACTTCATCAAACATTTTGGAGGCACGTACGACTAAATCGATATGCCCTTTGGTAATTGGATCAAATGTTCCTGGATAAATGACACGTGTTTTAAACATCCGGATGTTCTCTGGTTAACCCTTGGATGTTGCTATTCTAGCAAAAACTTGTTTTTTTAGCGAAGGAACTCCATCCTTATGTCTATGTTGAGGTGTCATGTCTATGAAATTGCTTCACCTGAAGCAGAGTTTACGGCACAATAGGCAACAGTTTTGGAATGATTTGATTATGTCGAAAATAGTAGTTAAAAAGAATAACGGCGGTACGATTGCACAAAATAAACGTGCACGTCACGATTATTTTATTGAAGAAAAATTTGAAGCTGGCCTTTCGTTGCAAGGTTGGGAAGTGAAATCACTTCGTGCTGGACGGATGAGTTTGGTCGAGAGTTATATCATTTTCAAAAATGGTGAAGCGTTCTTGTTTGGTGCACAAATCCAGCCGTTGCTCTCTGCCTCTACTCATGTGGTGCCCGAAGCAACCCGTACACGAAAATTATTGCTCTCTCGCCGTCAGCTCAATGCCATTGGCGGCTGGGTCGGTCAAAAAGGCTATTCCTGCGTACCACTTGCATGTTACTGGAAAGGTCATTTGGCAAAACTGGAAATTGCACTGGTCAAAGGGAAACAATTACACGATAAACGTGCCAGTGAAAAAGATCGCGATTGGCAACGCGATAAAGCACGTCTATTTCATAAATAAAATTGTTTAATCTTTTAAAATGGCTTTGCTTAATCAAAGCCATTTTTTATTCAATACTCTTGAAATTTAATCATAAAAAAATCAGCTCTCCCAATAATGAATATATTTTTAATCGATTTACATATGAATTATGATGCAATAAAAACACAAGCCACAATTCAGATACATTTATTTTTTAATATTTTTCATTAACTTATATCTATTTTCAAAATTAACAGTATGTTTCAATTTTATTATTCTTTTTTTTCATAAGATTTGCAAAATGAAGCATTTCTATTTCATGGTTTTTTTGATTAGGGTGTGCGGTATAGCCTTAAGGGGTTCACCATGTCCACACCAACTCTACTCAAATCAAACCGAATTGAAAATGATGCTGAGGCTATTCGAGCAGCTTATCATGTTGCCGATTATGCTTTAGAACAACGCAATCTTAGAGATCAACAACGCTTATTACCCCACGATGTTATTCAGAAACTCACACAAAATCGGCTCACAGCCATTCGAATCCCTAAAATTTATGGTGGCGCACAAGTATCGCACCAAACATTGGTCAAAATATTTCGTATTCTTGCCAAAGCCGATGCCAATGTTGGGCAAATTCCACAAAACAGTTTTGGTGTTTTAAAAGTAATCGAATTGATTGGCTCAGAACAACAAAAACAGTTTGTCTTTAATGAAATTTTAAATGGTAAATTTCTTGCCAATGGTGGCCCAGAACGCCATACCCACGACACCAAAACTTTAGCCACAACCTTAACGGTTGAACATGGAAAATACTATGTAGATGGTGAAAAGTTTTATTCAACTGGCAGTTTTTTTGCCGACTGGTTAGCCATTAAAGCCATTCACCCCGATGGTTATGTGGTATTGATTTTAGTCGATCGTCATGCCGATGGCGTTGAGGTCATTGACGACTGGAATGGTTTTGGGCAGCGAACCACATCGAGTGGTACAGTCAAATTAAACCATGTTCGCATCAATCCCGATTTAATTTTTGATGAACGCCCACTTGCAAATTCAGTTTCAGTCAGAGGTGCATATTCACAAATTCTACAGGTCGCTATTGATGTTGGCATTGCAGAGGCAGCTTATCAGGATACCTTAAGTATTGTGCAAAAAGCGCGGCCTATTGTCGATGCCAAAGTCGAAAAAGCCCGTCAAGAAGCATATACCATTCAAGAGGTTGGAAAGCTGGATGTTCTTCTCCATGCTGCTATTGAATTACTTGAAGATGCTGCCCTTTACTTAGATGAACTTGATCATTTAGAACACATAAGCGAACAACACGCAGCCGAAGCCTCGATTCGCGTCGCGGAAGCAAAAATTTATGCGCATCATGCTGCCCTGACCATCTCTGAAAAATTGTTTGAATTGGGAGGAAGTCGGTCATCTCTAAAAAAATTCAATCTCGATCAACACTGGCGCAATGCACGGGTGCATACCTTACATGATCCTGTACGCTGGAAATATTTTGCACTCGGAAATTATTATCTGAACGGTGTTAGGCCTGCTCGCCATGCATGGATTTAAGGACAACAACATGACTTCTTATCAAGAATTCTGGACGCAATCTGCAACATCCAGTCCGAAACCACATGTTATTCAAACCGATGCCGAAGCGCTTGAAATTGCCACACATTTAAGTATTGCCTTTAAAAAAAATGCTGTACAACGCGATCAGCAAAGAATTATCCCTTTTGATGAAATTCAACAGTTTACCCAATCTGGGCTATGGGGCATTACCGTCCCTAAACAATTTGGGGGCGCAGAAGTAAGTAGTTATACCCTTGCAAAAGTCATTGCGCTATTCAGTCATACAGATGGCTCTCTGGGGCAAATTCCACAAAATCATTTTTATGCGATTGAAATATTACGTAATACAGGAACCCTTGAACAGCAACAGCGTTTATTTGGCGAAGTTTTAGCAGGAACACGTTTTGGCAATGCGTTAGCTGAATTTAAAAGTAAGAATGCAGCCAATAAACATAGTTACATTCAAACTGTTGAGGGCGGCTATGTTATACAAGGTGAAAAATTTTATTGCACTGGCAGTTTGTTTGCGCATCGTTTACCCACATTGGTGAAAGATGAAAATGGACGTGAGTTTTTGGCTTTTGTACCACGTCATAGTCAGGGTCTGGAAATTATTGATGACTGGACGGGCTTTGGACAACGTACAACAGGCAGTGGTTCGGTTAAATTGAATCATGTCTTTGTCGCAAAAGATGATGTTATTCCATTTGATGACGCATTTTCACAACCTACCCTCGTGGGACCTTTGGCTCAGCTGATGCATGCCGCGATTGAAGTGGGTATTGCCCGTGGTGCATTTGAAGAAACCAAACAGCGTATTCGTCAAGCCCGTCCCTGGATTGATGCAGATATCGATGCCGCCACGCAAGACCCGTTAACGCTCTATGAATTGGGTCATGTCGCTGTCGATGTCAAAGCCAGTGAATTACTACTCAAACGAGCTGCTGCTGTCATTGATGCTGCAAGACCAGCACCCACCGTAGACAATATTGCCGCAGCATCGATTGCTGTGGCCAGAGTGCGTGCGCACAGCACCGAGACGGCATTAAAAGCATCGTCCAAACTTATTGAACTTGCGGGAAGTCGCGCCAGCCAGCAACACGATGGATTAGATCTGTATTGGAGAAATGCACGCGTACATACCCTGCATGATGCGGCACGATGGAAATATTATTTCATTGGAAATTATGCACTCAATGGCGTATTGCCACCGCGTCGGGGGACATTGTAATGCAACACCCTCAAACAGATCAGCCTAAAAAAATCTTACTCAATGCCTTCGATATGAACTCGGTTGGACATATTAATCATGGCCTGTGGACCCATCCACGAGATCAGTCCTACCGTTTTAATGAATTAAAGTATTGGACGGATTTGGCACAAACCCTAGAAAAAGGTTTATTCGATGGACTCTTTATTGCCGACATTACAGGCAGTTATGATGTCTATCAGGGAAACTTAGATGTCACCCTTAAAGAATCGGTACAGCTTCCAAGTCACGATCCTGCAACGCTCATTTCAGCAATGGCACATGTCACACAACATCTTGGTTTTGGATTAACCGTCAATTTAAGCTATGAACATCCTTATCAACTGGCACGACGTTTTGCAAGTTTAGATCACCTCACGCAAGGACGGATTGGCTGGAATATCGTAACGGGCTATCTAGACAGTGCCGAACGTCTCATTGGGCAACAAAGTTTACAAGATCATGATCTGCGCTATGAAAAAGCCGAAGAGTTTTTGCAGCTCTGCTATCAATTCTGGCAAGACTCTTGGGAAGATGATGCCGTTTTAAAAGATAAGCAACGACGTATTTTTACAGATCCCAGCAAAGTCCATGCGATTCACCATCAGGGTCGCTTTTTCAAAAGTGAGGGGGTATTTCAAGTGTCTCCTTCTCCCCAGCGTACTCCTGTTTTATTTCAGGCTGGCGCCTCGCCCAAAGGAACAGCTTTCGCGACGCGACATGCTGAAGCGGTGTTTATCGGTGGTGATCAACCTGAAAAAGTCAAACAACATGTTCAGCGTTTACGTCAATTAGCCGTTGAATATGGCCGTTCTGCCGATGCTATTAAAGTATTCGTTGGCATTACCGTCGTCACCGCCGAAACATCTGAACTTGCCCAACAGAAATTACAAGAATATGCCCGTTATGCTAGTCCAGAAGCAGGTTTAGCGCACTATTCAAGCTCAGTGGGACTCGATTTATCCCAATTTGCCGATACCGATGTCATTCCCTATCAACACAGCAATAGCATTGTTTCTGTCAATCAAAAATTTAAAGAACAGCAAATTACGCCCGCGGATTTAAAGAAACAACATCTTTTAGGTGGACGATATCCCTTATTTGTGGGCAGTGGCGCTGAAGTTGCTGAACAACTGATTGCATTTTTCGACAGCACAGGCATTGATGGCTTTAATTTAACGCGTACGGTTACACCTGAATCGCATGAAGACTTTATTCAATTTGTGATTCCTGAACTACAGCAACGCGGGCGATTTAAATTGGCTTATGAAGATGGCACCTTACGCTCAAAATTATTTCAGCAAGGCAATCATTTACCGCTGTCACACCCTGCCCGAACAGCACAGCTGAATGCACAACGTACAGACTTAACACCATCTAGTCAAAAGAATTTATTTACGCCCACTTCACAATTTTTGAAAATTTAGAGGAAATCCATTATGGCTAAAAAAAATTCATTAAAACAATTGTCTACGATTGGGGTTGTCGTCGTCGTTGCAATCGTTGCTTTATTTTTTTGGAACAAACATCAACAAGATCAAAATAAAGAATTGGTGATTGGCATTAGCCCACCATTTGCCAAAACGCTAAAAGTGGTTGCAGATGAAGCCAAAGCGCAAGGCATTAATGTCAAATTAGTTGAATTTTCCGATTGGAACACCCCCAATGTCACGTTAAATCATGGCGATATTGATGCCAACTTTTTCCAGCATCAACCCTTTCTGGACAACGCCATTAAAGAAGGTGGATATAAGCTGAAAGCGTTTGGTGTGGGTGCAGCGTCTCATGTTGGTTTATATTCTAAAAAATATGCCAGCCTCGATGCACTACCACAAGGCGCACGCGTTGCTGTACCCAATGATCCTGTAAATGAAGGCCGTGCCTTATTATTACTGGATCAGGCAAAACTGATTACTTTAAAAGATCCAAACAATTATCTCTCGAATTTAAAAGACATCGCATCGAATCCGAAACAATTGCAATTTGTTGAAGTCGAAGGCCCTCAAACTGCCCGTGCAGTCGATGACGTCGATTTAGCATTTAGCTACCCGTTATACCTACGTCTGGCCAAAACCATAGACCCTCAAAAAGCTTTACTTCTGAATAACGAAGCGGACAAACGCTATGCCATTTTATTTGTTACACGTGCCGATTATGAAGACAAAGGCGACAGACTGAAAAAAGTGGTGGAAATTTACCAGAACTCACCAAAAGTAAAGGCCTCTTTGGATGAAGAGTTTGGCCCTGGCTTGTGGTATGCAGGTTGGAAATAAGGAGTAATGTCGATGGTGAGTTTCGGTTCATCGGGGGCTTTTGCAAGCAACACGCAAGCCCCACATATTAAAATTCGTGCGCTGAATAAATACTATTCAGCACAATCTGAAGATGCCGTACATGCACTAAAAAATATTGATTTGGACATTCCGCAAGGGCGAATTTTTGGCATTATTGGTCGCAGTGGTGCAGGAAAATCATCCCTTTTAAGAACGCTGAATGGCTTAGAGCAACCCAGCAGTGGCTCAATTTTAATTCATCAACACGAATTAACCCAATTGAGTCATGCCGAGCTCATTCAAATTCGGCAACGTATTGGCATGATTTTTCAGCACTTTAACTTAATGTCTGCCAAAACTGTGTGGGAAAATGTCGCACTGCCCCTGAAAATTGCAGGCGTGGGTAAAGCTGAGATTGAACAAAAAGTACAACATGTACTCGATTTGGTCGGACTGAGCCACAAAGCAGATCAGTATCCATCGCAACTTTCTGGTGGACAAAAACAACGGGTTGGTATTGCCCGTGCGTTGGTGCATGAGCCTGAAATTTTATTGTGTGATGAAGCAACCTCGGCGTTAGACCCTGAAAGTACCGCAGTTATTTTGGCATTACTGAAAAAAATTAATCAGGATTTAGGCATTACCATTGTCCTGATTACTCATGAAATGCAGGTTATTCGTGAAATTTGTGATGAAGTTGTGGTGATTGATCATGGCGAAATTGTGGAATCTGGTGAAGTCTGGTCGGTATTTTCGAATCCGCAACAGCAGATTACGCAAGAGCTGCTCAATGTACAACATCACGATTTTCCTTTTCAGCTTTTTGAACAGCCGCAATCCAATACGACACAAACCATTGTACAACTGCGCTATGTACATGATTTATCTCACCCATTTGACATTGCCGATTATTTACAAAAGCTTCAAAGCCCTGTGCAACTGCTTTCCAGTCAAGTCGATAGTATTCAAAACCGTGTGTTAGGTCGGGTCATTTTTAGTGTGCCGCATCCGAACCCTCATCTTCATTCACAGCTGAACCATCAGTTACCGTTTAAATTGGAGATTCTTGGTTATGCCTAGTCAATTGCTCGATTTATTAATGACAGGGACGATTGATACGGTCATTATGGTGGGTTTTTCTGCCCTTTTTGCGTTGTTGATTGGTCTACCCTTGGCCTTATTATTGGTATGTACTTCAGCGCAAGGTATTTATCCCGCCATCAAAATCAATCAACCTGTGGGTTGGGTCATTAATATTACCCGCTCAATCCCGTTTTTAATTTTAATGGTGGCACTCATTCCAATTACCCGCTGGATTGTCGGCACCAGTTACGGCGTTTGGGCAGCGGTGGTTCCCTTAACTTTGGCTGCAACACCATTTTTTGCCCGAATTGCCGAAGTCAGCCTGCGTGAGGTCGATCATGGTTTAATTGAAGCCGCACAAGCGATTGGATGTAATCGCAAGCAAATTATTTGGCATGTGCTTTTGCCTGAAGCCCTCCCTGGCATTGTGGCAGGTTTTACCGTTACCGTTGTTACCATGATTAATTCGAGTGCCATTGCTGGCGCCATTGGTGCAGGTGGACTAGGCGATATCGCTTATCGTTATGGCTATCAGCGTTTCGACATGCAAGTCATGCTGGCGGTTATTGTTGTTTTGGTGGTTATGGTCATGTTTATTCAGGCCTTTGGCGACCAGCTGGCAGCCTATCTGGATAAACGCAAGATTCAGGAAAGTTCATAATACCCTAAGGATTGCTTATTCTGGCGGCATCCATCTTGTAAGATTCAAGTGAAGCTTAGATGTTTTACTTGAGTCTTACTTCATTTTTACTCGGACATATTATCTGAGCCGTACTCTAAAATATTGCAGTTGTACATCGCAAAATGTTTTTCTGACTTTTTCGGCCCTGAAATAATATAGTAGATGCTCCAGCTTGTCCCCTTGCCATCATCAAATGATTTGTCTTGAATAAATTCTATTTTTGGCAGGTTGGTTCCAAAATTTTCCATCCATTGTTTACCCGTCGAGGTAAATCGGTTGCGATAAATATCCCCAAGCACGACAGCCTTTGCTTCTTCATAACTGATTTGTTCAGTACATTCTTTTGCATTGACAACATCATTCAATCGAACTGCAAAAAAAATGATAACCGATAAGATTGGAAAGCCAACGATAGCACTAACGAATGCGAATAAAACTTTTCGCCAAATTTTCATAAACAGACACTGACAATAAAAGATAAATAAGAAACATATAATATATCGATATAAAAAATTTCAGTCATTCATTTTATGACTGACACACATTCTTTTCTCGTCATTCATATACAATTTTACCTTGATGGTTCGTGAGTACGATTATCTATAGATCAAAAAAGTGCTTCATTGGATGCATTTGCTGATGAAGTATTCTAATAATAAAAATATCCTGATCTTTGATGCGATAAAAAACAGCATGCTGATGATGATCATGCCGACGTACACCAGTTCCTATTGCTAAGCATTCATACCCCATTAGAGGTGAAGTGGCTAAAAGGTTAAATGTACTCTCTAAATGATCAGTGTACTTATCGGCTTGCATGACACCAAAGTGAAGCAATGTATATTCATAAATTGCTGTAAAGTCTTCTACCGCTAAATTAGATAGTTTATACATTGTGTTTTTGTTTCACTTTGGCGGCTATATCTTTCAGTTTGAGATTACTTTCGCCACTGTCTTCACCCGCTTCTATCGCCTTTTTTAGAGCCATCGCTTGATTTTCTTGGTGTTCTAATAACCGTAAGGCTGAACGCATAACTTCACTCGTTGAGCCATAACGCCCCGATTCAATGAGTGTATTGACGAACTCATCCAGTTGTTTACCGATAGTTACACTTGTTGTTCTAGACATAAGATACCTCTATTGTGTTAATAGATAACACAATCTAGCATGTATAGTGATCAATTAAAAGAAAATAGGCATACCAAGCTAATTTATTTGTGTCATCTCTTCTTTATTGGTGTAACTAACACAAATATAATATTTTTGTAGGCTTCAATACTACTATATCCCCCAGCCCTACTGAATATGCTCAAGGATAAATTCCTATCAGCTGGTTTAGACTTGATTTTGCAAACGGTTACCTTGTTTATACATCGACATTGATTATTATTTTTGTCAAAATAAAACCACAGCATTTACTCAATCATTTACATGAAGAAATATAATATCTTGCTTGTATTCGCAGCCTATTCCATCTGTCATGCTGAAAATATCAGTAATCACATTCCAGACAATTTACGTTATCAACCGCCAAGCACGGAACAAAGCAAAGCTTCCGCTGCATGGATTAAAGGCAGCCGACCAGAAAGCATTTCAAAACTTGATCGTGCGATGGGTCTGCATGGTGGACAAATCTATATTTCGTATATCAATAAAAAGGCCACACTGGATAATCTTCGCGATTGGAACAACGACTATGCATTGACTCAAGGTAAACATGATATTCGTTTTATTGCCAGTTTAAAAACGGGGTATTTCTCGGGTAATTTATCTTTTCAAGCAGAACCACAACAGCATTATCAGATTGTCAGTCAAGCAATGCCGAAACGTGGAGGATTACAATTTCAGTTTTGGATTATTAATCAACATACGGGACAACAAGTTTCAGAGGTGCTTACGCTCTTTCCTATCGGGAGCCGTACGTCTATCAGTTATTTACCCGTTATTCATTAATGCAAAGGATAAAATAATGAAAACTGCATATAGTTTAATGTTGTGTAGTGTCTTGCTTACTGGATGTATAGGGATGGGACAAAAGCATACATCGGCGTTACCACCTATTGAATATAACCAACCAACAACGCTACAGAATGCAGCAACGATTATTGGCAATCGTGTCGAGCGTCCATCGATATTGGCAGATACCGTTGCGTATGTATTTGCAGTCGATGGTCAAAAAGTACGTGATGCTGAAAAGAATTTAAGTCAACCACTCACAATAACTGCTGGACAGCATGATATACAGCTCTGGTGTCAGCAAGGCAGTGCTAAATATAGCAATATAGTCAATGTCGATCTGCAAGCAGGTCGGCAATATCGTGTCGGTTATCAATTTCAACCCAATGGGCGAAATACCTGTTATATGTGGCTGTATGATGAAAAAAGCCTGCAAGGTATCGGTGAACTGATCGAGGGTATTGAGTTATGGAGTCGCATTGATCCCGCCACCATGCGACCGATGACGGAATATGTACAACCTGTACCTAAAGCAATGAATATAACTGTGCCAATTATTATTCAAAACAGATAATGCCATAAAACACCCTGTTTTATGGCGAGAGTGCTTCAATATTAGGCATACTCTCATAGGCTTTTAAAATCGTTTCATAGGCTGTCGTTGTATTTTGATTATCCCAGTATACGATTTTTAACCAGATTGCAGCTTGACTATATAAGCCCATGCTTAACCATGGTGCTTCCATATATTTTGTTAACATTTTTTGTCCTGCATCAACTAACTCATGTTGGCTATATTTAGGTGCAAGTGCATTTTGGCATAATAGGTAGCCATATTCTCGTGCTGTCATTTTCTTTTTTATAGAAATGGCTTTTTGACCATAATATTTTTCAAAACGTTCAATCCCTTCTTGATATTGTCCACTTTGTACACAAAGTTGCAGGTAATCATCCAGAAAATCTGTTTTGAATTTATTCTTTGAATAAACAGTACGTGCAGGATCATCAAAACCAGACCACAATTGTCTCGCTTGCTCCCAATATTGGGGAGCATTGATGTGATCTGACATCCATAATGCTAAAGCTTTACCTTGGAAAAGTTCTGCATGATAGTAAGTGAGACTATCTCCTTCACCAAATGGATCTTTTCTATCAATAGCAAAATCTAACCATTCATGTACTGTGGGTAAATAAATATCGACTTCTGATTTTAAATTCACTAGATAACCAGAAATTATCTCTTCTAGCATATGCAAAGAAAAGTTACCTATCGGTTTTTCTGGATCAAATAAATTTAATTT